>NZ_JAKSYA010000090.1:0-34271 GCF_022829485.1 Methylobacterium sp. J-059 | reverse complement strand
AAGGGCTGCGACCACGGCCAGTGTGGCGCCTGCACGATGATCGTCGACGGGCGGCGCATCAACGCCTGCCTGACGCTCGCCGTGATGCACCAGGGCGCCGAGATCACCACCATCGAGGGGCTGGGCCGGCCCGACAACCTGCACCCGATGCAGGCCGCCTTCGTCCGCCACGACGGCTACCAGTGCGGCTACTGCACGCCCGGCCAGATCTGCTCGGGCGTGGCCGTGCTCGACGAGATCCGGGCCGGCATCCCCAGCCACGCCACCGCCGACCTCACCGCGCCGACCCGGGTCACCGAGGCCGAGATCCGCGAGCGCATGAGCGGCAACCTGTGCCGCTGCGGCGCCTATTCCAACATCGTCGAGGCGATGAGCGAGGTCGCCGGCCTCGAGACCGGCCGGAGGCCCGCATGAAGTCGTTCACCTACGAGCGCTCGAGCACGCCGGCCGAGGCCGCCGCCGCCGTGGCGCGCACGCCCAACGCCAAGTTCATCGCCGGGGGCACCAACCTGCTCGACCTAATGAAGCTGCAGATCGAGACCCCGACCCACCTCGTCGACGTCAACGGGCTCGGGCTCGACCGGATCGAGCCGACCCCGGAGGGCGGCCTGCGCATCGGCGCGCTGGTGCGCAACACCGACCTCGCCGCCGACGCCCGTGTCCGGAAGGATTACGGCGTGCTGTCGCGCGCGCTGCTGGCCGGCGCCTCGGGGCAGCTGCGCAACAAGGCGACCACCGCCGGCAACCTGCTGCAGCGCACCCGCTGCCCGTACTTCTACGACACCGCGCAGGCCTGCAACAAGCGCCGGCCGGGCTCCGGCTGCTCGGCGCTCGACGGGGTCAGCCGGCAGCTGGCGGTGATCGGCGGAAGCGACGCCTGCATCGCCACCCATCCCGGCGACATGGCGGTGGCGATGCGCGTGCTCGACGCCACCGTCGAGACCGTCGACGGCGAGGGCGCGTCGCGAAAGATCCCGGTGGCGGAGTTCCACCGCCTGCCGGGCGACGCGCCCGAGCGCGACACCACGCTCGCGCCCGGCGAACTCATCACGGCGGTGACGCTGCCGAAGCCGGTGGCGGGCACGCACCTCTACCGCAAGGTCCGCGACCGGGCGTCGTACGCCTACGCGCTGGTCTCGGTGGCGGCGATCCTGGGCAGGGACGGGTCCGGCCGCGTCGCCTTCGGCGGGGTGGCGCCGAAACCCTGGCGGGTGGAGGCGGCCGAGGCCGACCTGCCGCGGGGCGCCAAGGCGGTGACCGAGCAGGTCTTCGCCGGCGCCGCGCCGACGCACGCGAACGCCTACAAGCTGACGCTCGCCGAGCGGACCCTGTCCGCGGCGCTCAACCAAGCGAGGGCCTAAAGCGATGAAGTTCGATCAGCCCGCCGGCCAAAACCCGATCGACCAGCTCAAGGTCGTCGGAAAGCCGACCGACCGGGTCGAAGGACCGCTCAAGGTCACGGGGACCGCGCCCTACGCCCACGAATGGCACGATCCGCACGCGAACCTCGCCTACGGCTTCATCGTCGGCGCCGGCATCGCCAAGGGCCGGATCGCGACCCTCGACGTGGCGCGCGCGAAGGCCGCCTCGGGCGTCGTCGCCGTCGTCACCCACGAGAATGCCGGGCCGCTCGGCCAGGGCGAGTTCTACGTCCACCGCTTCCTCGCCGCGCCCGTCGTCGACCACTACCACCAGGCCGTCGCGGTCGTCGTCGCCGAGACCTTCGAGCAGGCGCGGGCCGCCGCGGCCCTGGTCCGGGTCACGTATGTCGAGGAGCCGGGCGCCTTCGACCTCGCCGCGCAGGAGGCGACCGCGCCCGTGGCCGAGCAGGGCCCGTTCGGCGGCAAGCCCGAGACCCGCGTCGGCGACTTCGAGGCCGCGTTCGCGCGGGCACCGGTCCAGCTCGACGCGCGCTACACCACCCCCGACCAAGCCCACGCGATGATGGAGCCGCATGCCACCATCGCCGCCTGGGACGGCGACCGGCTCACCTGCCACACTTCGATCCAGCAGATGAACTGGGGCGTGCGCGACCTCGCCAGGACGCTCGGCATCCCCCGGGACAGGATCCGCCTCGTCTCGCCGTATGTCGGCGGCGGGTTCGGGGGGAAGGGCACCGTCCAGTCCGACCTCGCGCTCGCGGCGGTGGCGGCGCGGGTGGCCGGCCGGCCGGTCAAGCTCGCGCTGCAGCGTGCGATGATGTTCAACACCACCATCCACCGCCCCGCCACGATCCAGCGCATCTGGATCGGCGCGACCCGGGACGGGCGGATCACCGCGATCGGCCACGACAACCTCAACGGCAACCTCGCCGGCGGCCGGACCGAGCCGTCGACGGCGGCGACGCGCGCCTTCTACGCCGGCGCCGACCGGATGACCCGCCAGCGCCTGGCGGTGCTCGACCTCGCCGAGGGCAACGCGATGCGGGCGCCCGGCGAGGCGCCGGGCCTGATGGCCCTCGAGATCGCCATGGACGAGATGGCCGAGAAGCTCGGGATGGACCCGGTCGCGTTCCGGGCGCTCAACGACACCCAGGTCGACCCCGAGCACCCGGAGATCCCGTTCTCGACCCGGCCCTTCGTCGCGTGCCTGCGCCTCGGTGCCGAGCGCTTCGGATGGGAGCGCCGCCAGGCGCAGCCGGCCGGCTTGCGCGACGGGCGCTGGCGCGTCGGGTTCGGCATGGCCGGGGCGATCCGCGCGGCGAAGATCGCCCGGTCCGCCGCCCGCGTGCGCCTCGACGCACGCGGCGTCGTCACGGTCGAGGTCGACATGACCGACATCGGCACCGGCAGCTACACCATCGTCGCGCAGACCGCCGCCGAGATGATGGGCGTGACGCCGGATCGGGTCGTCGCGCGCCTCGGCAATTCCGATTTTCCGGAGACGCCGGGCTCCGGCGGCCAGCAGGGGGCCCCTTCCGTCACCGCGGGCGTCTACGCGGCCTGCGTCAAGCTTCGCGAGGCGGTGGCCCAGCGGCTCGGGTTCAACTCGGCCGACGTCGCCTTCGCCGACGGCGAGGTCCGCTCCGGCAACCGCGCCGTGCCGCTCGGGCGGGCGGCGGAGGCCGGCGACCTCGTCGCCGAGGACACCATCGTGTTCGGCGATCTCGCCAAGCGCTTCGCGCAGCAGACCTTCGGCGCGCACTTCGCGGAGGTCGGCGTCGACGCCGACACCGGCGAGATCCGCGTCCGCCGGATGCTGGCGGTGTGCGCGGCCGGGCGCATCATCAACCCCAAGGCCGCGCGCAGCCAGATCATCGGCGGCATGACCATGGGGATCGGCGCCGCCCTGATGGAGGAGATGGTCGTCGACAGGAAGCGCGGCTTCTTCGTGAACCACGATCTCGCCGGCTACGAGGTGCCGGTGCACGCCGACGTGCCCCATCTCGAGGCGGTCTTCCTCGACGAGGTCGACCCGACCATGTCCCCGGTCAAGGCGAAGGGCGTCGGGGAGCTCGGCCATGTCGGCGTCGCCCCGGCGATCGCCAACGCGGTCTACAACGCGACCGGCGTGCGGGTGCGTGACTACCCCATCACCCTCGACAAGCTCCTCGACCGGATGCCGGACTCGGCCTGACGACGCCTCGGGATGCGGGACACGACGATCCGCGCGCCCGGTGCGCGATCGATCCGCCGGCCCGAAGCCTGGCGGCCCTTCGAGAGGCCATCCGCCAGCGGCGCTCCGGTGGCGCCCCCCTCGACCGTCCATCGCGAGAACGGTACGAAGGTCGGCCGGATGCAGGCTTTCGTGCCGGCGGCCTGGGAGCGCGGTGCGCGACCCGGGCCTGTCCCCTCCCGTCAGAGGCTCGGGTGCAGGCCGCGGACCAGGCTCACGCCCTCCAGCAGCGCGGCGGCGTGCAGGATCGTCGCCTCCGCCTGCCAGCTGCCGACCAGCTGCACGCCGATCGGCAGGCCCTCGCGGCTGGTGCCGAACCGCATCGACACCCCCGGCAGGCCGGTGACGTTCAGGGGCACGGTCGCGCCCTGCAGGTAGGTCAGGTCGACGGTCTCGCCGTCGACGACGAGGTCCCGGATGCCGTGCTTGTGCGCCGGCACGGGCAGCACGGGCGTGAGGAGCACGTCGTAATCCCGGAAATAGGCGGCGTAGCCGTCCCGCAGCCGCTCGGCCGCCTGCTCGGCCGCGACGTAGTCCGCCATCGAGGTGTCGGGCAGCGACAGCATCGTCCGCGCCATCCTGTACATCCGATCCTCGTGCCCGGCGGTCGCCTCCCGGAAGGCCGGCTTCATCTCCATGACGTGGAGCTTGTTGAACACGTCGAGGGCGAAGTCGCGTTCCAGGGCCGGGATGCGGACCTCCTGCACCGGGTGTCCCTCGCCCGCGAGCGCGTCCGCCGCCGCCCGGACGGTGGCCGCGACCTCCGTGTCGATCGGCCCGAAGCCCGGCCCGACCATCCAGCCGACGCGGAGCTTGCGGCCCGGTGCGATGCCGGCTCCGGCGTCGAACGGGCCGCCGTGCGAGGCGAAGCCGTCGAGGCCGTCGGGACCGGCCAGCTGCGCGAAGACGAGCGCAAGGTCGCGGATCGAGCGCGCCATCGGGCCGACGTGCCAGAACCGGCGCGGCGCCCGCGGCCAGATGCCGGTCATCGGCACGCGCCCGTGCGTCGGCTTCAGCGCGACGATGCCGGTCTGCGCGGCCGGGCCGCGCACCGAGATGGCGAGGTCGGTGCCGAGGCCCAAGGGCGACAGGCCCGCCGCGATCGCCGCCGACTCGCCGCCGCTCGATCCGCCGGGCGTGCGGTCGACGTCCCACGGGTTGTTCGAGCGGCCCGAGAGCAGGTTGTCGCTCTCGATCCAGTAGGAGAACTCCGGCAGGTTGGTCTTGGCGAGCAGGATGCCGCCGGCGCTCTTCATGCGGGCGACGCTGGTGGCATCGGCGTCCGGCCGGCGGCCCGCGAAGATCGGCGAGCCGCGCTGGGTGAGGACGCCTGCCGTGTCGATCGAATCCTTCACGGTGAAGGGCACGCCGTGCAGCGGCCCGAGCTCCTTGTCGGCCATGACCGCCGCCTCGGCTTCCCGCGCGGCGGCGAGCGCGCCCTCCGCGAGGGTGACGATGGCGTTGACCTTGGGGTCGACCGCCGCGATGCGGTCGAGATGGGCCTGCACGACCTCGACCGGCGAGACCTGGCGGGTGCGGATCAGCGCGGCGAGGCCGGTCGCGTCCGAGAAGACGATGTCGGTGGTCATGATCTGAGAGCCTTCGCGATCGCCGATGCGGGCATGGTGCCTCGGCCGGGTCATGGGGAGGGCCGTGCGGTGCGCCGGCCGTGCGATGGTCAGGGGCGGGCGCCGCGGGGGACGCCCGACCCGTCAGCGGTTCGCGAGGCGTGCGACGAGCGTTTCGGCGGCAGGACCCGAGGAGGCGGGGTTCTGGCCGGTGACGAGCAGGCCGTCGGTGACGACGAAGGGGGCCCAGTCGGCACCCTTGGCGTAGAGGCCGCCGTTGCGGGCGAGCTCGTCCTCGACCAGGAACGGAACCACCCGGGTGAGGCCGACCGCCTCCTCCTCGGTGTTCGCGAAGCCGGTGACGTTGCGGCCCGCGACCAGGGGCGTCCCGTCGCCGGCCTTGGCATGGCGCAGCACGCCGGGGGCATGGCAGACCAGGGCCACGGGCTTGCCGGCCGCCAGCGTGGTCTCGATCAGCCGGATCGAGGCCGGGTCCTCGGCGAGGTCCCAGAGGGGGCCGTGCCCGCCGGGATAGAACACGGCATCGAAGCCGTCGTGGCCGACGCCGACGAGCCGGCCGGTATCGGCCAGCACCGCCATCGCCGCCGCGTCCGCTTCGAAGCGGCGCGTCGTGTCGGTCTGGAAGCTCGGCTCGGCGCTCTTCGGATCGAGCGGCGGCCGGCCGCCCTTGGGCGACACCAGCACCACCTCCGCGCCCGCATCCTTGAACACGTAGTAGGGGGCGGCAAGCTCCTCCAGCCAGAAGCCGGTCTTGCGGCCGGTGTCGCCGAGCTGGTCGTGGGAGGTCAGGACCATCAGGATCTTCATGTCGTTCTCCGGATCGTTGGCTTGGGTGAGGGGAGGTTGGGTGAGGGGAGGTTGGGCGAGGGGAGGTTGGGCGAGTGAAGGTGGGGTGCGAGGACGTCCTCGAGGGGGGACTCCCCGCGCGGGGGCCGGCATGGGGCGGGCCGGCGCTACCGCGTCTTGGCGGTGCTACCGCGCCTTGGCGGCGCGTTCCGCGGCCGGGTCGCGGGCCGGGGCCGCCTGCGCGGGGCGGAGTTCCGCATTCGTGCCGCGGACCTCCTCGAACCGGGCCATGCGGACGGCGCCGATGGTCTCCAGGGTGATCCGCTCCTGCGCCGTCGCGTCCGTGGTGGCGCCCGGGAGGGCCGTCAGGCCGGCGGTTGCGAGGAGGGCGGCGGCCAGCGTCTTGGTGTGGTGAGGCATCGGTTTTCTCCTTCCGGTTCGCGTTCCCCCCGCCGGCCCAGGGGAATGATGAGGATCTGAGTAGACCAGTCGTCTCGATTTTGCGCAGCCATGCGTGCCGTTGCCGGGGCCGAAGGGATGATCAGTGCGATGCGAGGCCGAGGATGCGCCGCGTCGTGCCCAGGGCGGCCTCGAACGGGGCGTCGGTCCGCACGATCTTCGCCATCAGGCTGGCGCCGAGCCAGACGTGATACAGGTCCTCGGCGGTCGTGTGCGGCTCGCTCGCGATCGTGAGCGAGCCCTCCGCCACGCCGGCCGCGATCGCTCGCGACAGGCGTTCGATGATCCCGGCGGTGCCTGCCTTTAGGGCGAGGCGCATGGCCTCGGACAGGTCCGAGACCTCCGCCGCGAGCTTCACCGCCAGGCACCTGCGCCGGTCGTCGATGCCCCCTTGCGTCGCCTGCCACTTCCGCCAGTAGGTCATCAGGCAGTCGGCCTGGCTCAGGCTCGGCTCGGCCAGCATCGCGTCGAGCTCGGCGAGGTAGGTGTCGAAGTAGTCCTCCAGAAGCGCCTCGCCGAACGCCTCCTTCGAGCCGAAGTAGTGGTAGAACGATCCCTTCGGCACGCCGGCCGAAGCGAGGATCTCGTTGAGCCCGACCCCGGAGAACCCCTTGGCGCCCACGAGGCCGTAGGCGGTGTCGAGGATGCCCTGGCGGGTGTCGGTCTGTGCGGTGACGCGTGCCATGACCGGGAGATAGCTCGGATTAGACCGGTCGTCTAGTAGAGCCGAAAAGATTTTTCCCGGCAGGGGACGCGGCGGGCGAGACGAAGTTCGGGGCGAGCGTTCGAGGCGGGGGCCGGAAGCGTTCCGGCATCGGCTGGAGCAGGCCCGTTCGCTCCGCCGCCAGGCGAAGGCGGCCGCGCTGACCCTTCGGCAGAAGGCGGAGCGGGCTCGCAGGCACGCCGTCTCCCCTCCGGAACCGCGACCGCGGCGTACGGACCGGTCGTTGCCTGACGTCGGAACCGCCGCGCCCGCCGACGCTCCATCCCCGTCCCGACCGCCCGCATCCGAGCAGGGTTCGGCCGGCCGGATATTGCCTTCCGCCATGCGCGATCGGACTTGGCGCGCCGAGGATTCCGATCGCACCCGGATTAGGAGGTTTTCGTCGGGTGCGGTATCAGAGTTCGCGGCTTCGAACTCTTCGGAGCGGCCATCGCCATGCCGGAGTGCTCCGCAGCTCCTCGTCTTGACGACCTTGAGACGGACATCAGGAGCGTATTCGATGATCGGTGACGGCAGGCCTCTCGCCATCCTCATCGCGGAGGCGGACCAGCTCGTCCGCATGGTCACCGCCGACATGCTGACCGATCTCGGCTACCGGGCCATCGAGGTCGGCACCGCCGCCGAGGCGCTGGCGGTGCTCCAGGGACCGGACACCGTCCGCATGCTGATCACGGGGCGCAGCATCGTCGGCGACGGCGTCGCCCTCGTCCATCTCGTCCACCACCGCTGGCCCGGCGTCGGCATCATCGTCACCTCGGGCGCGGGCGCGGATCTTCGCAGCGCGCTGCCGCCGGGGACGCGCCTGCTCAGCAAGCCGTACAAGTTCGCCGACCTCATCCAGGAGGTCGAAGCCGGCCTGGGGCAGGTGCGGGACGAGCCCGCGACCGCGCCCGTGCTGCCGAGCGGCGTGCCGCCCCACCGGGGATTGGAGATGGGCAACGGCGTGGGCGCCCTCGCCGCCCCCTCGACCGAGCCGGACAAGTCCTAGCCGCCGCCCGCGGGATGCCCGGTCCGGATCGCCCGCCGCAGCGAAATTTCCCACGGCAGCCCCGTGCGCGGCCCGAACAGGATGCCCGTGAGGGCAGCCCGGTGCTCGATCGGACGACGCCCGCCCTGCAGCCAACGGAATGCGCGGTTCGCCGCCGGAACGCCGGCATAGACGGCCGTCTCGATGCCAAGGTGGCGCACCGTGCTCCCCGGCTTCGTACGACGCGACACCGATCATCGTCGGGTCGCCGGTGAGGTCGATGGCCTGATGCTGCGCGGCGACCCCGGCTTGCGCGGCGGCGGCGGTCGTGACCTGATGACCAGCCGGGTGATGCGTGCTCGGCCCCTGGTCGCGGAGCGGACATGCAGGCGTCACCCACTCCCTCCGCGGGCGTCGCCGATCAGTCGCGCCGCGCCGCGGTCGCCGCCTTCATCGGCACGACCATCGAGTGGTACGACTTCTTCATCTACGGCGTCGCCGCTGCGCTGGTGTTCGGCCCGCTGTTCTTCGCGGGCGAGACCCCGTTCCTCGGCACACTGTCCGCGTTCGGCGCCTTCGCGGTCGGCTTCCTGGCGCGGCCGGCCGGCGGCCTCATCTTCGGCCACCTCGGCGACCGCTTCGGGCGCAAGCGCGCACTCATCGCCACGCTCGTCATGATGGGGCTGGCCACCAGCGCGATCGGGCTGCTGCCGACCTACGCCTCGGCCGGCATCTGGGCTCCGGTTGCCCTGGTGCTGCTGCGCCTCTTCCAGGGCATCGCGGTCGGCGGCGAGTGGGGCGGCGCCGTGCTGCTCGCCGCCGAGCACGCCCCCCGCGGTCGCAGCACGTACTTCGCCTCCTTCGCCCAGCTCGGGAGCCCGGCCGGGCAGATCCTCTCGCTGCTGGCGTTCCGCCTGGCCGGGCTGATGGACAAGGAGGCGTTCCTCGCCTGGGGCTGGCGCCTGCCGTTCCTTGCCAGCGTCGTGCTCCTGGCGGTGGGGTTCGTCATCCGGCTCGGCGTCGCGGAATCGCCGGCGTTCCAGGCCGCGCAGGCGGCCGATCGGGAGGCGCTCGCCCGGGCGGCGCCGATCCCGGAGGTGCTGCGCACGCAGCGCGGCCCGCTGCTGATGGCGATCGCCGCCAACACCTTCGCCATCGCCTCGGTGTATCTCTACCAGGTGTTCCTGATCACCTACGCCGTGCAGTACCTGCATATCGAGCGCGCGGTGATCCTCGACGCCCTGCTGATCACCGCCGGGGTGCAGTTCGTCGTCCAGCCGGTGGCCGCGCGCGTGGCCGAGCGGCTCGGCGACGAGAGCCGCTTCCTCCAGCTCTCGCTCCTTTGGTGCATCGTCACGCCCTACCCGCTGTTCCTGTTGCTGGAGACGCGCTCGTTCGCCGCGATCACGCTGGGCCTGTGCCTGATCCAGCTCGGTATCGCGAGCTTCTACGCGGTGGTGGCCGGCTACGTCGCCGGCGCCTTCCCGACCCGGGTGCGCTACACCGCCATCTCGATCGGCTACCAGTTCAGCGGCGCGGTGGCGGGGGGCCTGACGCCGATCGTCGGCACGGTGCTGGCGGAAGCCTCGGGTGGGGCGTGGCTGCCGATCGCGCTGTTCGGCACGACGCTCGCGGGCATCTCGCTTCTCGGCATCACGCTGCTGCGGCCGCATGTCCGGGCTCTGCGTCGCTGGGGCGAGGATGAGGCGGCGACCTGATCGCGGCTTGCCGGTCCCCGTTTCGCTTCGCCGCGCCGCTCGTTCCGCAGGACCGCCACCGTGATCGTGGGCGATACGTCATTTCGTCCGGCGGCAGGCCGGCCGGCGTCGCGGGCGAGGGCGCCGGCGACCCGTGAGATCCATCGCGGGGGACTCGCCTCGATCCGGCCGGAAGGGGGCCGGCCATCCGAGCCTCGCTGTTGTCGCAGCCGGGCTCTTCGGAATGGCGGCAGGACGCCTGCGGTCAGCCTCCGAGCGCGGCGGCGCCGCGATAGGCTTGTGCGGCGTGGCGGGCGGGCAGGCGGTCGCCCTGGCCGAACAGCTTGTTTCTGAGCGAGCCCGGCGTGTAGGCGGTCTTGTACAGGCCGCGGTCCTGGAGCTCGGGGATCACGAGGTCGATGAAATCCGAGAAGCTTTCCGGCACGACGAGGCGGCTGAGGTTGAACCCGTCCACCTCGCCCTCCTCGACCCAGGATTGCAGCTCGTCGGCGATGGACGCGGCGTCGCCGGTCAGCACCGCGTAGCGGCCGCCGAGGCCCATTTCCGAGAGCAGGTCGCGCTTGGTCAGCCCGCGCTTGGCCGCCGCGGCGGTGGCCGACTGGATCGCGTTGCCCGGGGCGTAGGGGATCGGCTCGTCGAGGCCGTAGCGGGCGAAATCGATGCCGGTGGAGGCGGAGAAGTGGGCGAGCCCGGCTTCGGCGCTGGCGTAGCGCATGTACTCGGCGCGCTTGTCCTCCGCCTCGGCACGGGTGCGGCCGGGGATGGCGGCGATGCCGATGAACACCTTCACGTCCTGCGGGTCGCGCCCGGCAGCGGCGGCCTCGGCGCGGATCGCGCGGACCGAATCGCGGGCCGACGTCTTGTCGCGCGCCGAGATGAACACGCACTCGGCGTGCCGTCCGGCGAAGGCCCGACCGCGGCCGGAGGCGCCCGCCTGGTAGAGCACGGGCGTCCGCTGGGGCGAGGGTTCGCACAGGTGGTAGCCGTCGACCGCCAGAAACTCGCCGCGATGGGAGACCGGCCGGATCAGCGCCGGATCGCTGAACACCCGCGCCTCGCGGTCCCGGCGCACCGCCGCGTCGTCCCAGCTTCCTTCCCAAAGCTTGTAGAGCACCTCGAGATACTCGTCGGCGTAATCGTAGCGCCTGTCGTGCGCCGGAAGCGCCTCGCCCCGGCCGCGATGGGCGCTCTCGAGGTAGCCGGTGACGATGTTCCAGCCGACCCGCCCGCCGGTGAGATGGTCCAGCGTCGAGAGGCGCCGGGCGAAGGTGTAGGGCGCCTCCGCGAAGACGTTGAGCGTGATGCCGAAGCCGAGATGCTCCGTCACCGCGGCCATGGCCGGAACGATCAGCGTCGGGTCGTTCACCGGCAGCTGCACGGCTTCCCGCGCCGTCACGTCGATGCCGCCGCCGTAGATGTCGTAGACGCCGAGGATGTCGGCGATGAACAGCCCGTCGAACAGGCCGCGCTCCAGAAGCTTCGCCTGGTCCGTCCAGTAGCGCAGGGTGTTGTACGCGGCCGAGCGGTCGCGCGGGTGGGTCCACAGGCCGTGGTTGATGTGGCCGACGCAGTTCATGTTGAACGCATTGAGCCGGATCTGCTTTCGGCCGTCGCTCATCGCGCCCGGAGCCTCCGCACGACGCTGTCGCCCGTGAATTGCACGAGGCAGACGAGAACGATCAGGATCGCGATCACCACCGACATCACGGTCGTGTCGAAGCGCTGGTAGCCGTAGCGGATCGCCACGTCGCCGAGCCCGCCCGCGCCGACCGCACCGGCCACGGCCGAGGCGCCGATCATCGACACGACGGTGATGGTGAAGCCGCCGACGATCCCCGGCAGGGCTTCGGGCAGCAGCACGTGGAGCAGGATGTGGCGACGGCGGCAGCCGATGGACTGGGCCGCCTCGACCAGCCCGGGATCGACCTCCCGCAGCGAGACCTCGGCGATCCGCGCGAAGAACGGCGTCGCGCTCACCGCCAGCGGCACGATGGCGGCCCAGACGCCGATCGTGGTTCCGACGACGAGCCGGGTGAACGGGATCAGCGCGACCAGCAGCACGATGAAGGGCACGGCGCGGAAGCCGTTCACGACGAGGCCGACCAAGCGGTTCGCCCGCGGCGCCGGGAAGATGCCGCCCGGCCCGGAGGTGACGAGGAACACCGCGAGCGGGATGCCGGCGACCACCGCGATCCCCGCCGAGACCCCCACCATGAACATCGTGTCGAACGCCGCCTGCCAGAGGCGGTCAATCATCTGCGGCGACATAGCCGATCCCCTCGACGGTTTCCCCGATGGCCCTCAGCCGGGTCTCCGCCTGCATCCCCTCGGCGGCGATCAGCAGGCGGCCGACGGCATGCCCCTGGATGCGCTCGACGCCCGCCTGCAGAAGCCGCACCGATCCCCCCGTCGCCGCGACGAGGGCCGACAGGTCGGGCGCGGACCGCCCGGCATAGGTGATCCGCAGCACGGCCTGCGCGCCCGGCGCGGGATGCGACAGGAGCCGCTGCGCCAGGTCGTCCGGCACGTCGCGGGTGAGGGGCGCCAGCAGCGCCCGGGTCGCCGGGTGCTCGGGCGCGCCGAACACGCGCCAGACCGGGCCGGATTCGGCGATCCGCCCGGCTTCCAGCACGACGACGTCGGTGCAGATCTCGCGGATCACGCTCATCTCGTGGGTGATGAGGATGATGGTCAGGCCGAGCCGCCGGTTGATGTCCCGCAGCAGGCCGAGGATCGACAGGGTGGTCTCCGGGTCCAGCGCCGAGGTCGCCTCGTCGCAGAGCAGGATCTCGGGGTCGCTGACCAGGGCGCGGGCGATGCCGACGCGCTGCTTCTGCCCGCCCGAGAGGCGCGACGGATAGGTCTCGGCCTTGCCCTCCAGGCCGACGAGGCGCAGCGCCTCCGCGACCCGCCGGTCGACCTCCGCCCTGCCGACGCCGGCCACCTTGAGCGGCAGGGCCACGTTCTGCCGGACGGTCTTGGCCGACAGGAGGTTGAAGTGCTGGAAGATCATGCCGATGCGGCGGCGCAGGGCCACGAGACCGTTCGTGCGCAGGGCCTCGATGGGCTCGCCGTCGACCAGCACGCGGCCCGATGTGGGCTCCTCCAGCCGGTTGACGGTCCGGAGCAGGGTCGACTTGCCGGCACCCGAGCGGCCGATGATGCCGAAGATCGCGCCGGACGAGACGTCGAGGCTGACGTCGTCGAGGGCGCGGACCTCGCCGCCCGCGGAGCGATAGGTCTTCGCGACGTTCTCGAACCGCACCGTGCCGACGCCGCGCGGGCCCGTTTCCGTCCGGGCCACCGGGACCGCGTTTGCGCCCGTCGCCTTCGGCGCGGCCGGATCGATCGATCCGAGACTGTCCAAAGCCAAGCTCGCCATCGTCAGTTCTGCCACGCGAGCAGGTACAGCTTGTCGCTGCCGGCAAAGGATCTGTCGATCTGCTGCTTCACGGCCTCGGAGTTCTGGAAGATCTGGACGAATTTCCGGATCGTCGGATCGTCCTTGCGAGTGGCCTTCGTGACGAAGCTCACCGCGAAGAGCTTGTCCTCGATTCCGGAATAGATCAGCCCGCTCGTCGGATCGAAGGCACCGGCGGCGACGATGAAATGCGGATACCCCTGCGCGAGATCGACATCGCCGGTGATCCGCACCAGTTGCGGCCCCTCGACCTCGGTGAATTTCAGCGTCTTCGGGTTCTCGACGATGTCGTCGACGGTGCCGAGGAAGCCGACATCGTCCTTGAGCTTGATGAGGCCGGCCTTCTGCAGCAGCAGCAGGCCTCGGCCCTGGTTCACCGGATCGTTGGCGATGGCGACCTTGCCCCCCACCGGGACCTGGTCGAGGCTCTTATGCTTGAGCGAGAACAGGCCGATGTTCTGCAGGATGCCGAGCCCGACGATGTCGAACCGGTAGCCCTTCTGCTTCGCGGCGTTCTCCATGAAGGGACGATGCTGGAAGAAGTTCAGATCGATGTCGCCCCCGTCGAGGGCGACGTTGGGCGTCGTCCAGTCGCTGAACTCGATCACCTTCACGTCGATGCCCTGCGCCTTGGCCTCCTTGGCGGCCGCGGTGACGGCGTCGCTGTAGGCGCCCGGCACGGTGCCGATCTTCAAGGTCTCGGCCTGGGCCGCCATCGCGCCCATGGACAAGAGAACGACGGCGAAAGTCTTCAGGAAGCGCATCGGTCGGGGACTCCGGTCGCTCGGCTCGGCGAAGCCGGGGCAGCGGGCGGGGATGAGGGGGCAGAGGGTCGATCGGTGGGCCGGAGCGGCCTCGCCCGGGCCGTGCCGGTCAGGACGGGCGGACGGGGACGACCGAGCCGCGGTAGCGTTTGCGGATGAAATTCGCGACCTCGGCCGAGGTCAGCAGGGTTCCGAGGCGCAACACGCAGGGATCCTTCGCCAGGCCCTCCGTCGTGACGAGGACGTTCGCGTAGGGGTTGCCCTCGGCCCGTTCGAGCGCCAGCGCATCCCGCGCAGGCTCCAGCCCCGCTTCCAACGCGTAGTTGCCGTTGATGACCGCGAGCGCCACGTCGTCGAGGGAGCGCGGCAGTTGCGGGGGCGCGATCTCGACGAACCGGAAGCTCTTCGGGTTCTCGACGATGTCGTCCACCGTCGCGTTCACGTCCGCCTCCTTCGCCCGCAGCCGGATCAGGCCGTTGGCCTGAAGCAGCGACAGCCCGCGGTGGGTGTTCGAGACGTTGTTCGACAGGGAGACGACCCCGCCGGCCGGCAGGTCCGCGAGCGCCTTGGCCCGGCGGCTGTACAATCCCAGTGGCTCGACATGCACCGCCGCCACGACGGCGAAGCGCATCCCCATGGCGGCCTCCTCCGAGCGGAGGAAGGGGACGTGCTGGAAGAAGTTGGCGTCGGCGTCGCCGTCACGCAGCAGGGCGTTCGGGCGCAGATCGCCCGAGATCTCGATCACCTTCAGCGGCAGGTCGGGGGCGAGCGTGTCGCCGACGAATTCGAGGATCTCCGCATGCGGCAGCGAGGAGGCCACGACCCGCAGGGGCGCCGACGCGGCGCGGGCCGGCCCGACGCAAAGGGCCAGGGCGCCGGACAGGAAGACGCGACGGGTCGATGCAGGCACGGCGCACGCTTTTCGATGGAATTTCGATGATGAAGACTGGTCTTGGTATCTCGAAACGAAGGTCTCGCATCAAGAGCAGCGATTGCCGAATTTCGGCCCGTTCGAAGGGGATCGTCGCCGTGTTTCGCGGCGGGAGGATAGCGATGTTCTCCCGGCCCCTTGCCGCGACGGGGCTCACGCCGAAGCGGCGGCCCCCGTCGCGGCGAAGCGGCTGGCAGGGCGCGCGAGGCCGAGATGATCCCGCAGGGTGGTCCCGGCGTAGTCGCGCCGGAACAGGCCGCGCCGCTGGAGGATCGGCACGACCGCGTCCACGAAGGTCTCCAGGCCGTCCGGAAGCACGTCCGGCATCAGGTTGAAGCCGTCCGCCGCGCCGGCCCGGAACCAGGCCTCGATGTCGTCGGCGATCGCCTCCGGCGTGCCCGCGACGATGCGGTGGCCGACGCCGCCGCCCAGGGCCCGCAGGAGCTGGCGTACCGTCAGCGCGTCTCGGCGCGCGAGCGCGACGGTGCCGAGGAACATCGTGTGGTTGGCATCCGGCGGCAGCGGCAGCGGATCGGGCAGCGGCTTGTCGAGGTCGAGGCGGCCAGGATCGATCCGCAGCGTGCCCGCGAGGCGCGCGAGGCTGTACTCCACCGGCACGAGGTCCCAGAGCGCGTCCTGGCGCCGCCGCGCCTCGGCTTCGGTGGAGCCGATCACGGTGGCGAGGCCCGGCAGGACGACCAGCGCGTCGGGCCCCCGTCCGTAGCGCGCCGCCCGCGCGCGCAGGTCGCGGGCGTAGGCGGCGCCGTCCTCGATCGTCTGGGCCAGGGAGAACACCGCGTCGGCGGTGGCGGCGGCGAGCTCGCGCCCATCCTCCGAACCGCCGGCCTGGAAGGTCACCGGGCGTCCCTGCGGGCTGCGCGGCACCGTGAGCGGCCCGGCGACCGAATAGTGCGTGCCGCGATGATTCACGGCGTGGACCTTGGCGGTGTCGACGAAGCGGCCGCTCGCCCTGTCGCCGACGAACGCGTCGTCCTCCCAGCTGTCCCACAGGGCGTGGACGAGGTCGGTGAACTCCCGCGCCCGGGCATAGCGCGCGCCGTGCGCCGAGGCGCCCGCGAAGCCGAAGTTGCGGCCGGCGGCGGCGTCGGCCGTCGTCACCACGTTCCACCCGGCCCGGCCGCGGCTCACGAGGTCGAGGCTCGCGAAGCGGCGGGCGAGGTTGTAAGGCTCGTTGTAGGTCGTCGAGGCGGTGGCCACGAGGCCGACATGGCGCGTCGCCGCCGCCACGGCCGCGAGCACCACGGTCGGCTCGAGGGCGTTGAACGGTCGGTGGTCGATCCGGTCGTTGATCGCGGGCGTGTCGGCCAGGAAGATCGCGTCGAGCTTGCCGCGCTCCGCGATCCGAGCGACGCGCACGAAGTGGTCGATGTCGACGAAGGCGTCCGGCCGGCTGTCCGGCAGGCGCCAGGCGGACGGGTAGACGCCCGAATGCAGCAGGTTGACGTTGAGGTGCAGCTGGCGGCCGCTCATCGATGGTCTCCGGTTCAGCGCACGCGCGGCAGGATCTGCTCGGCGAAGCGGCGCATCTCCGCCTCGAACGGCTGGAACTGCAGCATGAACAGGTCGATGCCGGCGGCGTGGAAGGCGCGGATGCGCTCGGCCACCGTGTCGTAGCTGCCCACCAGCCCGGCGGCGGTGCCGCCATTGGTTCCGACGTGCCGCGAGGCGGCGGCATCGGTCTTGGCGAACATCACGCTCGCCTGATCGGTCCGGGCGCGGGTGTCGGCCCGCAACGGCGCGTCGCGCTCTGCGAGGGCGAGGAGGCGGGCATGCTCGGCTTGCGCCTCGGCATCGGTGTCCCTGGCGATCACGAAGGCCGAAAGCCCGTAGCGCAAGGGGCCGTTGGCGGCGGGACGCCGGCGCAGGTCGGCGATCAAGGCCGCGACGTCCCGCAGCGGTTGGCCGTTGATGAACCACACGTCGGCGTGGTCGGCCGCCAGCGCCCGGGCCGGCTCGGATTCGCCGCCGAGATAGATGGTCGGCCGCGGCCGGAAGGTGCCGGCCGGGCGGAGCCGATACTCCTCGACCTGGAAGTGCGCACCCGCGAAGGTCACGGTCTCCCCGCGCATCAGCCGGTCCACGAGGCCGATCCATTCGCGGCCGTAGGCGTAGCGGTCGTCATGGGCCGGGAAGGGCAGGCCGGCCCGCTCGAACTCCGCCTTGTTCCACGCATTCACCAGGTTCAGGGCGAAGCGCCCGCCGCTGATATGCTCGATCTGCAGCGCCATCTTGGCGAGCACCACCGGGTGGTACAGTCCCGGCTTGATCGCCGCGATGATCTCGATGCGCCGGGTCAGCGCCGCGAGCGCCGCCGCCCCGGTCCAGGCCTCGAGCTGGTCGCGCCCGGAATCGTAGGGGTTCATCGTGTGCTGGGCGACCAGCACCGCGTCGAAGCCGAGCGCCTCCGCCTCGAGCACCAGGGCGCGGTTGCGCTCCCAGCCGGCATCGTCCGGCTCGTCGGGATCGTGGTGGGAGGCGCGGGAGCCGTGGACGGCGGCCCAGATGCCGAAACGGGGAGCATGGGTCACGGCGTCAGCCCCGGCCGACGGGGGGCTGGAAGATCGGCACGTCGGTGGCGTCGATCCGGCGGGGGATGAGCTTGGCCTCGTAGAACACGTCGGCGATGGCCTGCTGCTCGCCGAGCTGGGCGCGCTCCACCGGCTCGACGGCGTAGGTCCGGCGGCTGTTGGCTGCGGCGACGACCGCCGGCGGCAGGTCGCCCCAGATCGGGGCGAGCAGCGCCACGGCCGCCTCCGGGTTCGCCTTCATCCAGGCACCGGCCTCCACCAGGGAGCGGTAGACGGTCGCCACCACCTCGGGCTGTGCCGCGACGAAGCTGTCGTTCGCCAGATAATAGCGGTGGTAGCTCGTCAGCCCGCCGCCGTCGGCGATGACCCGCACCGGGCGCTTGGCCTCCGCGAAGGCCAGAAACGGGTCCCAGATCGACCACGCGTCGAGGCTGCCCTGATCGAAGGCGACGGCTCCGTCCGGCGCCTGGAGGTAGGCGGGCTTGATGTCGGCGAACGTCAGGCCGGCGCGCCTGAGCGCGGCGGCCAGCACGTAATGGCTCCCCGAGCCGCGGGAGACGCCCACCGTCTTGCCCTTCAGGTCGGCGATCGTGCGGATCGCGGAGTCGGCCGGCACGATGATCGCCTCGGCCGCGGGCGCGCCCCGCTCGCGGGCGTAGAAGGTGAGCGGCGCCTTGGCCGACTGGGTGAAGATCGGCACGGCGTCGGCGACGTCCGCATGAATATCCACGGCGCCGGCATTCATCGGCTCGATCACGCTGGTGAACAGGTGCCAGGACGGCGTGAAGCCCAGCGGGGCGAGCCGCTCGGCGAGCGTGCCCTTCACCTTCAGCACCGTGAACAGCACCGACGAGCGCTGCATGCTGATCTTCACCTCGCGCGGCGCCGCGCGTACGGCCGGCGCACCGAGCGCCAGGGCAGCGGCTCCGCCGAGCCCGGTGCGGAGGAGCGAACGGCGGGAGGGCGCGATCCGCCACGGGGTCTCGTCGGTCATCGAAGGCTCGCACATCGGCTGGAAGGCGGGAGAGAGGCCGATACGGCGGCGGCCACGCCGTCTCGGGCCCGCCCGCCGCTCGCCGGCTCGCGTATTGAAGTCGAGCAAGGGCGTCGGATCAAGAAACCACGGTTTCGATTTTCCCCGGATGCGTGGAAGCGCCTTCTTCGATCGGCTCGTCGGAGAGAATAGGTCTCCTGTCTGTTCGTGAGCGGCGGTATGCAGATAATACTGAGATCCTGCCGAGCGATCGGTCCGAGCTTGATGATCCGGATCTGGACCGGGAAAACGTCTTCTTTCCTGTCGGCACAGATCGAAACAAAACTACCTTGCTCTCCTCAAAGCCAGGGCAGACATTCCAAAAACATGTGCTTGCACGATGCTCGGCTTGAGATCGGAGGGCAATTCATCGATTTATCGGTCGCTCTGTCGCGCAGTCGGCCGGAATCGGGAAATCGTGTTCATGTCACAGACGGATGCAGGCTGGGGTGCGGGGCCGAGCGGGCGCTACGAGGAGCTCGCGGACCGGTTCCGCCCGGTCCTCGCCGAGATCCGCGCCACGGCGGTCGAGCGGGACCGCAGCCGTCGCCTGCCTCATGCCGAGATCGGCTGGTTGCGGGAAGCCAACTTCACCACCCTGCGCCTCGCGCCGGCCGAGGGCGGCCACGGCGCGAGCCTGCCCGAGCTGTTCGCCCTGCTGGTCGAGCTGTCGGTCGCGGATTCCAATGTCACCAATGCGCTCCGGGCCCATTTCGGCTTCACCGAGGATGCGCTCTGCTCGTCGTCGCCGGAATGGCGCGCGGCCTGGATCGGGCGGATCGGAGCCGGCGAGACCATCGGCAGCGGCGTCTCGGAAACGGGGCCGGCCAAGGTCGGCGCCTTCGACACGGTGGTGCGCCGGCGTGACGGCGCCCATGTGGTGGATGGCCGGAAATTCTACACGACCGGCTCGCTGTTCGCGGACTACATCCACCTCTCGGCCGAGGACGAAGCGGGCGGCCCGGTCACCGCGGCGGTGCCCGTGCGCGCGCCCGGCGTGACCATCGTCGACGATTGGGACGGATTCGGGCAGGCGCTCACCGCCAGCGGCACCGCGACCTTCGAGAGCGTGGTGCTCGATCCGGGCCTGATCAAGCCCGATCCCGCCCGCTTCCCCTATGCCATGGCGTTCTTCCAGCTCGTGCACCTGGCGACGCTGGCGGGCGTCGGCCGGGCTGCGGCCGACGACGTGGCGCGGCTGGTGGCCGAGCGCACCCGCGTCTACAGCCACGGCAATGCCGGGCGGACGGCCGACGATCCGCAGATCCAGGCGGTCGTCGGCCGCGTTCGGGCCCACGCCTACGCGGCGGGCGCGATCGTGCTCAAGGCCGCCGAGGCGCTGCAGAGGGTTTACGACGCGCACCGTGCCGGATCGCCGGATGCGGAGCGACAGGCGACGCTCGCCGATGTCGAGGTCAACCAGGCGGTCGGCGTGGTCACCGACCTGATCCTGACCGCGACGACCAGCCTGTTCGACGCGCTCGGCGCCTCCGCGGTCAAGGTCGGAACCGGGCTCGATCGCTACTGGCGCAACGCCCGCACCATCGCCTCGCACAATCCGCGGATCTACCGGGACCGCTCCGTCGGCGCCTTCGCGATCTCCGGCGCGGCGCCGCCGCGCCAATATCGCGTCGGATCGGCGTGAGGCGGCGACGGGCATGGGACGCCGCGACCGCATGCGCCTGGGCGCGTTCCTGTATCCCGGCGGACACCATGTCGCCGCAGGCGGCATCCGTCGTTGCAGGCCGATGCCGGGATCAACGCCGCCCATGACCGGCAGATCGCCCGCACGGCCGAGGCGGCGAAGTTCGACCTGATCTTCCTCGCCGACGGGGTCAGCGTCCGCGGCGACGACCTCGACGCCCTGAGCCGGACGGCGATCCGCTATGTCGGCTAGTTCGAGCCCTTGACCCTGCTGTCTCACCTCTCGGCGGTCACGGAGCGCATCGGCCTCGTGGCGACCGCGTCCACGACCTACAACGAGCCGTTCCACGTCGCGCGCAAGTTCGCCTTCCTCGACCATCTGAGCGGCGGCCGCGGGCTGGAACCTCGTCACCTCCGCCGATCCGCGCGAGGCCTGGAATTTCAGCCGCGCGAGCCACCTCGCCCATGCCGACCGATCCGCCAGGGCGGAGGAGTTCGTCGATGTCGTGCGCGGCCTGTGGGATTCCTACGCGGACGACGCCTTCGTGCGCGACCGCGAATCCGGGCGCTTCTTCGATCCCGAAAAGCTGCACCTCCTCGCGCACGAGGGGGCGCATGTTTCGGTGCGCGGCCCCCTCAACGTCCCCCGTGCGCCGCAGGGGCATCCGGTCGTGGTGCAGGCCGGCTCCTCGGAAGCCGGCAAGGCGCTCGCCGCCCGCACCGCCGAGGTGATCGTCACGGCCCAGCAGACGCTGGAGGACGCGGCCGCTGGGAGACGCCATTCCGGACAGCCTAGGCCGCCAGCCTGCGCGCCTGCGCGGCGGTCGGATCGACCGTCAGGGCGATTTGACCCGATGGCGGAGCGGTCTGCACCGTGCTTTCGGCAGCCGGGCTGACGCCGAAGGTCGACATCGCCGCGACGAGCTGCGACGCCTGCGTCTGGGTTCCGGGATCGATAGCGGCCGCGCCGTTCGAGACCGGCGACGGGTTCGTCCGGAACCGCAAGGCGACGTCCGCGATGTCGCCGCGAGAGCCGTCGGCCCACGTGAACCTCCCGTCGGCCAAGATCGTGTTTCCGTGATCGAGGCGACCATCCGGCGTGGCGTTCAGATCGATAGACACGATGCCCAGATCGCCCAGGGCGTGGAGCGAACCGGGGTCCGATACCGCGGTCCCGGACGCATCGACCCAGACCTTCAGGTTGCTCCAGCCCGCATCATGCGCATCGAGCACGCTGTCATGGTTCGTATCCGCGGCTCGTAGGGCTTCGAAGGTCGGCACGAGATCGGCAGCATCGGTCGGGGTCTGGGCGCCGCTCGGAAGGTCGACGAGATAGCCTTCGCCTGGCGTTCCCCATCCTGTCTGAACCCGGCGGCCGTCGTTCCCCATGTCGAAGCGCGCGGGCGAATGGTCGGCGTTCACGGTCTGAACGCCGCCGTGGGCGAGGTCGAGGATCAGCGGGTCGCCGAAGCCACCAAAGAAACCTCCGTCGTCCCCGCCGTCCGCACCGATTGACCCGTCCGAGCCGTCCGTGCTTCCGGGGCTGATGGATCCGTCCGACCCATCCGAGCCGTCCGCGCTTCCGGGGTTGATGGAGCCGTCCGACCCGTCCGAGTTGCCGGGGCTGATGGAACCGTCCGAGCCGTCCGCGCTGCCGGGGTTGATGGAGCCGTCCGACCCGTCCGAGCCGTCCGTGCTTCCGGGGCTGGTGGAGCCGTCCGAGCCGCCTGGATCGTCTCCTTGACCAGAACTGCTTGGATCATCCCCGCTATAGTATCCGTTGTCGAAAGGCGCGTTTCCTTCGTAATCGCTCATGAAGTCATCCGGGGACGTGATCTGGTCCCCCGGCGCCGATGAGTATCCGTCGCCCGTTCCGTTGAGAGACGCCTGCGTTTGGGGGCCGAAAAAGATCCCGGTGGTCTGGTGATCGATCGCATCCGAATTCTCGCGGTCATTGCTGACATTGAGCGTATCGGGATTACCGTCTGTATTTCCGACGTAGATGCGTTCGTCGGCGCCCCCGTTGATGGTGTTTCCCCCGCCATGGACGGCAATGCTGTCGCCGGTGTTGAGATTGATCGTATTACCAGAGCCGTCGATGTTCGCGGCCGAGTTGGCGGTGAGGTTGATGCCTTCACCCGATCCGCTGATGACCTCGTTCACGACCCCGGGCGCGGTGTTGACCGTGGAGCCGCTATCTCCGAGCGTTAGGGTTTGCTGGTTGTTGATAAGGCCGACAGTGCCGCCACCGTTGACGGTTGCGGTGGTTCCGTCACCGCCGAGGTTGACTACGTCGTTGCCCGTGTCGCCGTTGACGGTTTGGTTTTGGCCAAACACGCCGATCTGATTGTCGGCGTTGCTCTGAAGTTGAATAACGTCCCCTGTCCCAGAAATGTTTATTAATTCACCTGACATAATATTTATATTTGCGCCGTCAAAATTATAATTTCCTACAGCATATATATCGACAGATTGTAGATTTCCACTCTGATCGTAATGGCAGACCGAATTTTCAACACCTGTTGTACTATAGTCGGTGATATTGTTGTTACCGTCTTCGTCTTGGCTTTTATATTTATATGCACCAGCCTCACCAATATCTGGGGCGTCATATTCATCTTTTTGCGCCCTAGGCGATAGAAATTGCTTAATACCGCTGTTTTTATCCCTAAGAATATCTATTGCTTGTGCGGTATTATTAATTTGATCTAATTTTATGCCGCTTGCCAAAAACGCATCATTTTGATTTGCATCAGCTAGGTCACTAGTGCGCGCGGCATTTTCATCACTATCATGATTTCCAAACAACCTGTTTGCCGTGTCTATAGTTATGGTCCTAAATAAATAATCGCCGACTGCATTGTCGTGCCCAATCCTTGTGTCCCCAGACAGGTCTGGAAATTCTACGTGTACTGCTTCATGCACTGCGGTGATCTCAAAGGGCTTGGCTACGTCATTTGAATTTATCATCACAACGCCCCCGGCGCCATCGGGATGCATATTGTTAATATTAAACGTTGTGACTGCATTCACCCCGCTGCCGCTCGTTGTTGCATTTTTAGCTTGATCGCCGTTTGAAAAAGCAATTCGATAGCTGGTATACTGTCCTTGTATCAAATCTGACGTTTGCGCGTCGCCGTAAAGCGTTGCAAATGTTGATTTCACCGACGATAACATACTTGCTGGAACGCCAGTATAGTCAATTGCCACATTGCCAATTCTTTGTGTGTTAGCCATTTATCATCTCCATGCAGAATTAATGATGTGTTGATTTTACTTTAGGTTTGTCTTTTCCCAGGTGCCATTTAATCCGCAATCTTCGAACTGTAATTCGGAATTGTCTATTAAAACATTGTATTTACATTTATCTATTTCATTTGGAGAGGGCCACCCATTTCCGGGAAACCCCATGATTGTGATAGAGGTTGATGTGGCCTGGAAAATACCATTTTCAGAAAATGCTTCGCCGTTTTTTGATGTAATTCCGGTAACTGTGCCCTTTGAGTCAAAGCACAAGCGATCGATAATCTCTCCATCTGATTTTTTCCAGCACCCTAACGCAAACAAGTAAAATGGTATATTTCTGTTTTTGGCGTATGAATGTCTCGGAATCGCAGTGAAAAAAATTATAGCTACAAGAAGATATGATCGAGATGTTGCAATCAGAAATTTGACAATCCAGACGGATATTAGGGAGATAACGGCCAACCAGACGGATATCGGGGAGATAACGGCCGATTTTCTATAAAGTTTTACCGTCATGCCCGGCCTCCTCGACATGTTTCTCGATGGGATTCAAGAGGAAAGCGATCGCCCAGTGCTGGCTGGTGGCGATGTCGACCTGCGCTGGCATCCCCAGCCGCAGTGCAATGTCCGCCCCCTCCGCGCGGATCTGCGCGCGATCCAAGGAGCCGAGGAGAGGGTAGCCCTGTCCCTCGCGGTCGCCCGACAGGCCGTGAAGTTGCGCCCGACTGATCGTTGGCAACACCTACTCGTTTCTGTCTAGTAGTTGTAGCATTGTTATATAAAACGCTATAGATGCTGATAAGCGACGAAGCAGGTATGTCATTTGGGTTGTCGGTGACAACGACATTGTGAAATCCGCGATGAAATCTGTGCCCGGTTATGACAATCGAGCGGTCGACCCAAGCATCGGTGTCGATCAACTTCTGAGCATAATTCACCGGTGCATCTTGGTGGCTCCCGCTAACGATGATTTTGACCGGGCCGCCATCAACAGTTTGTGCCATTTTCTTCTCCTACAATGAGGTTCAATTCATCCTGCAGAGTCGATTTATTTGATTTCTTTCAACGTCTGTTCTTTTTATTTTTCCATCAGGGCTTCTTGTTGCATGAATAATAAAACTGCCTCCCACTATATCTGTCACTACTATGTATCTGATGATAGAGGAATTATCCGGCAATTGTTCGATGTGATCATATGTTTCCATAGAAATCCCTTTGACATTCTCGACTGAATACGCCGGGTTGCCTCTTACGGTAGTTATTACAGCACTTTCGTCAGAAATATGCACTTTAAATATCTGATGTCCATCCAGCTTGTAAACGAATATGTTCTTGTCTTTCGTCGGGGAAAAGCTTTTGATTTTGGATACAAATTCCTTTATGTCTGTACACCTATTAAAGATTATTTCCGCATGCGATCTTGAATATGAGGATGATATTGTGAAATAAAACACGATAAATAGCACGTGCATTGTCAACGTACGGAAATAAGCGACCTGTCCTCTGGCTCTATCGTTCATGTCCTGCCTCCGAGACGTGTTTCTCGATGGGATCGAGGAGGAAGGCGACGATCCGGCGCTTGCCCGTGGCGATGTCGACCTGCGCCGTCATCCCCGGCCGCAGCGCCACCTCCGCCCCTTCCGCGCGGACCTGCGCCCGATCCAGCGAGACGAGGAGACGGTAGCCCTGTCCCTCGCCGTCACCGGATGCGGTCGGCGCTGGCGCCTGCCCCGGCGGCTTCGGCGCGACGCTCGCCTCGCGGCTCACCAGCCGGACCGCGCCCGGCACCGTGCCGTACCGCGTGAACGGGAACGCCTCGAGCTTCGTCTCCGCCCGCTGGCCCTCGCGCACGAACCCCATCTCCCGGTGCGGCAGGAACGCCTCGACCTCCAGGCGCGCCGCGTCCGGCACGATCGTCATCAGGCTCTCGGCCGCGTTCACCACGCCGCCGAGGGTGTGCACCTTCAGGTCCTGCACCACGCCCGACACCGAAGCCCGCAAGTGCCGCAAGGCCTCGCGCTGGCGCTCCTTGCGCAGGCTCTGGTCGGCCACCGCCACCTTCTGGAGCGCCTTCACCCGCTGGTCGGCCGCCTCCTTCAGGAACTGCGCGTGCACCTGCGCCCGCTTCTGCTCCAGTCCCGCGATCTCCGCACGGAGCTGATGCGCCTGCTCGGGCAGGGATCGTTTCTCGGTCTGCTTGTCGATCAGGTCGTACTGCGCCTGCAGCAGATTGAGCTTCGAGGCGTTGCCGCGATCGTACAGGCCCTTCTGCGTCGCGTAGCGGTCCTCGGCCAGCGGGGTCAGCTCGGTGTTCCTGGCCGTCTCGAACGCCTTCGCGGCGAGGGCCGCAGTCTTGTCGGAGATCTCGCTGCCGAGCTCGGCCAGGGCCGCGCGGTGCTCGCTCATCTGCAGCCGCACCTGCTCCTGCGTCGCCGCGAGCAGGGCCGGCTCCACCTCCGCCAAGGGCGCGATCACCGGCTCGGGCGTCTCGCTCAGGAGCAGGCGCGCGGCCTCCGCGTCGAGGAGCGCCTGCATCCGCTCCATGCGGGTGGCTTCCAGGTCCGCCGAGGCCTCCGTCGGGTCGAGGTCGACCAGCACCTCGCCCTCCGCGACATGCTGTCCCTCGAGCACGTGGATGCCGCGCACCACGCTCGTCTCCAGCGGCTGCACCAGCTTGACCTCGCCGACCGGCACGACGCGCCCCTGCGCGGTGGCGACGATCTCGATCTCGCTGAAGCAGGCCCAGCCGACGGCGCCGGCGACCAGCGCCATCAGGACCCAGCCGGTCGCCCGCAAGGTCGGCGAGGCCGGCGTCTCCAGCAGCTCGAGGTGGGCCGGAAGGAAGGCCCGCGCCGTCGCCCTGCCGGCCTCGGGGATCGGAAAGGGGTGAACCTGGCCCATCGTCAACCTCCCGCCACGGCGACGAGGCCGGCGTAGAGCCCACCGGGCCGGGTCGCGAGATCCTGGTGCGTGCCCTCCTCGGCGAGCCGGCCGCGGTCCATCACCAGGATGCGGTCCGCCCCGCGCACCGTCGAAAGCCGATGGGCGATGATCAGCACCGTCCGCCCCCGGCAGATCGCGCGCATGTTGGCCTGGATCGCCCGCTCGCTCTCGTAGTCGAGGGCGCTCGTCGCCTCGTCGAAGATCAGGATGCGCGGATCGGTGGCCAGCGCCCGGGCGATGGCGATCCGCTGGCGCTGGCCGCCCGAGAGGTTGGCGCCGCGCTCCTCCAGGACGGTGTCGTAGGCCTGGGGCAGCTCCAGGATGAAGTCGTGCGCTCCGGCGAGCTGCGCCACCGCGATCACCCGCTCCATCGGCAGCGACGGATCGGCGAGCGCGATGTTCTCGCGCACCGTGCGGGCGAACAGCACGTTCTCCTGCAGCACCACGCCGACCTGCCGCCGCAGCCAGGCCGGGTCCATCAGGGCGAGGTCGACGCCGTCGATCAGCACCTTGCCGCGCTCGGGCACGTGCAGGCGCTGGATCAGGCGCGTCAGGGTCGACTTGCCCGAGCCGGAGCGCCCGACCACGCCGACCACCTCGCCGGCCCGGATCGCGATGTCGACGGCGCGCAGGACCTCGGGGCCGTCGGGGCGGTAGCGGAAGCTCGCGCTCTCCAGCCGGATCGCGCCGCGCAGCGGCGGCAGGTCCTGGCGGGTGCCGGTGCCGGCGAGTTCCGTCGGCGTGTTCAGGATGTCGCCCAGGCGCTCGACGGAGAGGCGGAACTGCTGGAAGTCCTGCCAGAGCTGGGCCAGCCGGAGGACGGGCTGGTTGACCTGCCCGGCCAGCATGTTGAACGCGACCAGCGCCCCGATCGTGAGGGCACCGTCCATCACGTCGTGCGCACCGAACCACAGCACGATCGCCGTCGTCAGCTTGGCCACGAGCTGGATGGCCTGGCTGCCGGCGGCGGCGAGCGACACCACCCGGAACGAGGCGGCGATGTAGGCGGCCAGCCCCTCCTCGTAGCGCCGGCGCGCCTGCGGCTCGATCGCCATGGCCTTCACGGTCTCGATGCCCGCCAGGCTCTCGACGAGGAACGATTGCTGCGCGGCGCCCTGCCGGAACTTCTCGTCGACCCGTCGCCGCAGCATCGGCGTGAGAATCAGGCTCAGGGCGACGTAGAGCGGCAGCCCCAGCGCGACGATCAGGGTCAGCCTCGGGCTGTAGCTGGTCATCACCGCCAGGAAGACGAACGAGAACACGAGGTCGACGGTCAGCGTCATCGCCGACGAGGTCAGGAACTGGCGCACGTTCTCCAGCTCGCGCATCCGGGCGACGGTCTGCCCGGTGGCGCGCGCGCCGAAGTACGCGATCGGCAGGTCGAGCAGGTGCTGGAACACCTGCGCGCCCAGCACGGCGTCGAGCCGGCTGGTGGTATGCGCGAAGACATGGGTCCTCAGGTAGCCGAGCACCGCCTCGAAGCCGGTGACGGCCACGAGCCCGATCACCAGCACGTCGAGGGTGGTCAGCCCCTTGTGCACGAGCACCTTGTCGACCACGACCTGGAAGAACAGGGGGGCGGCGAGCCCGAGGAGCTGGATGACGAAGGAGACCGCCAGGATCTCGCCGAACAGGGCCTTGAACCGAGCGGCGGCCGGCAGGAACCAGGCGAGGCCGAAGCGCGTCTCGTGCGGGCCGGGCGCCCCGTCACGGCTGGTCAACAGGACGAGCTCGCCCGACCATTCCTGCGCCAGATCCGCATCGCTCCAGACGGCGGGCGCCTCGCCGGGCCGCTGCACCAAGGTGCGATCGTCCTGCCGGCGGGCCAGCACGAAGAACCGGCCGTCGCGGGATCGGCCGATGGCCGGCAGCGGAAGCGCGGCGAGGCGGGCCGGCCGCGATCGAACCGCTCGGGCGCGGAAGTGGCTGCGCCGCGCGGCCAGGACCAGTTCCGATAGCGTCAGAGGCTGTCCCGGGCGTCCGGTCTCGTGCGCGATCCGGGACAGGTCCAGCGGTCGCCGATGAACCGCGGCGACGATGGCGAGGGAGAGGCCGCCCGTGTCGATCAGCGCGTTTTGCTGCTGTCCGGTCCGATGATCGTCGGATGAATGCGCGGCTTGATCGAGCAAAACCGATGCTCCCCCTCGGCTAGGAACGTTAGCCGGATATCCAGGATCGATATGGCATCTGTAGGCGGTTTTTCTCAAAAGCCATGGTCACGAGTCAAGGCCGCGAGAGATTTTGTTAACGATCAGAAATAACGCCTAAATGAATGCAAGATCCTATTTCGAGAAGATCCGGATACAGGCTTCCCGCTGGCATTCGACGCATTCCGCGACGCGCACATGGCATGCGCGCTTCTCATGTCGGCCGACGCCCATCATTCAAAAGGCATTATTCAAGTGCGGATATAAGAAAGCATACTTGACGTGAGCGGGATTCGATCCTAGCCCTTCCCGGCGGCGTGAGCTTCGATTGCTTGGATAAGGGCAGGATCCTTATGCAAATCACTGGCGCAATTGGTCGGCTGGACACTATCAACTCGGATCCCGGTAGTAGATCCTTCGTCGATACGGATACGGTCTCCGCGGTCCTCTCGATCCTCGCGGCCGCGCATCGACGCCCGATCGGCATCGCTCGCATCGGCCGCGACGACGGACGCCTCGGCCAGCCTCCTAACGTCGAGGAACGCGTCCCGGCCGCACCCTGACCAGCGACCCGGCGAGGCCCCCGACGGCCAGGAGCGCGGACGCGCTCGCGCGGGCCTGGTCCGGCGATCTCGTCCCCCTCGGCGCACGCGAGGGCACGGCGGGGGCGCCTCGATCTTACTTGGTTCCCGACCGCAACTGCTTGGTTCGAGGCGCGGTCGACGAGGTCCGATCACGCTCGACGTGCTGGTCCTCGGCTTGGCCGCGTTCGCCGTCGTCGAACTCAGGTTGTCTTCCTTCGCACGAATAGGGAGCAGCGCACACCGGCATGGAGGCGTGAATCGATGGAACGATGAGAAGCGTCATTCATCGGCTGCTGGCTTGATCCGGGTTCCAAGAAACGGATGGACGTTGGGCCATAATAATAAGACGCATCGATCCAGCAGAACTCTATACTCTGATGGCGCGAGCGGTGCGCTGAAGCGGCTTAGCGTAGAGCGATGCCGTCGGGCTCCGGTACCGCCGACCCAGCTCACGTTTCATGCGGCAGGCGACGAGCCCTGCCATTTCCTCACAACCGGGTGCGCGACATATGGCGGAGAGCAAGCATGAGCAGTAAGCATTCGTCACGCCTGAACGCGAGAAGACGGCGCCGCGCGATATATCAATGCCTTTACTTGATTTCTGCCAGTGCAACACCGGGCCGCGCAGAGGTGCGAGCAGATGACGCAACCCGGCACGAATCGATCACTCCGGAAACATTCGAAAAGGAATACGTCGAATTAAAAGAGACAAAGCATTTGAGAGCGACGCACAATTCCGAGACTGTCGATATCGTCATCGACACATATGTCAAAGAAATCTACAATAATCATAGCTATAAGATTCATGTATTCAGCATCGAAGGCGAAGGCCGTAGATACATTATACCGTTCGATCAACCGGATCATTCATCAGAAGATTTCATCGGCTCTGCATTGTATGACAAGTGTCAGGGAAGCGAGGTTAGATTCAAAAACTCTGATGGTCAAATTCGCATTCTTGAGATCAAGCCCATATGGTCTGATCGGCATCAAGCAAAGTATGTACTAAGTCAACTTTCATTTGAGGACGAGAGTATCCCAGGCGTCACAAAGATGTACATCTCCATTGTGGGGGAGGGACAATTTACACACCAATGCAAAGATGAGGAATAAGCAGGAGAATTAGGCAATGTCATATATCGCAGCCATGCAGGGGGCCGGTACCTCACGGGTTTTATCTTGATGGGAACGGCAATGTCGACATTCTCAGTGGAGGAACGAGGGCAGCAAGCGCCTACGATCCGAACGACACCTGCGCGCCTTACGAGCCCGGCGATCCGGAGCCCGGAACGCCTTTCGATCCCGGTGTGCCTGCATTCCGGGTCTCCCGAAGCCGGGCTCCGGTTGAGCGCCGAGGATGGCAGCTACCGGATCGCGGTGGGCCCGGACGGGAGGGCGTGAACGTCGCAGCGCACACCATGCCATTGCATCCCGGAACGGCGGCCCAGACGGATACCGGAACAGGTCAACGGCCTGCGACCGCGGTCCTGTTCGATCCGATCGCGAAGCATCTCGCGGAGGCGGGCATGAGGGACAAACCCCGCTGCGACGTGCATGCTGATCGTTGATGTTGTAGACAGGCGCAAGAAGATGAGCATCATCAGGAAGTGCAATAAAAGATTTATTCTGAGTTCTATATCGATAGTAATTCTATTTACTGCTATATATAATTTTTACGCACTGATCGGGTTGTTCGTTGGAACAGTCAGATCTACCGAAGACAAAACCAGAGATGCGATGTTCGATAAGGCAATCGAGCAAATTTCTGATGATAAGAGCAAAAAAATCGAACTTTACGATGTCGATCTATCGCACTATTTCGCAAATGTAAGATCCGGCCTAACCGATAAGGAGTACGAAAACTATATCGATAAGCGGCTCGGATTAAAAAGAGGTCCGACGATATCGGAATATCTCGGATATTCACCGGTCTACCAGCTCTCTGGTGGTATTTCTGGTCTTACTCTCAAATCCTATAGTCATAATTTTTCGCTAGACGAACTATTGATATTTGGCTTTTCATTTTCTGATCCGCAATATTCTCATTTAATAAGAACTGGGACACATCTTGTGTATACAGGCGCATTCTAGGAGAACAACCATGGCGACGATCGAGTTGTTTTTCAAGCCGGAGACGAGCTCTGGCGTATCTTCTACTGACGGCGTCGGTGTCGCAAGCCACGGGTTCCTCATTTATAGGGATGATGATGGGCAAGTTACTGGATATGCACGAGGAGGCCCAGAAGCAGCGAGGACATCAAGTTTGACTGGCTTGGGTGTGTTCGGCGACATTGTTACCGATCATGGTCAATATATCGATGGCACTAGAGATTTTGATATATCAGTCCTTCATAACCCTGGATTCATTGTGCATAGTGGAACAAATGATGAAATAGAGGCAATAAAGCAAAAAAATTACAATACTTTGGATCAAATTCAAGATTTTGGATTAAAATACGGTCCGTTTTACAGCAATAGCAATTCCATCGTTGGGACAATATTGAAATCTGACGGTTTCGATGTTCCCCAAGCGGCCTTGAAAAGTATTTATTCGGCTCCTGCCATCGACCAAGATCTGCTAGATCAGAATTTCATTAACAATGATCGGCAAACACAAGACGCTTTGCGAAATCTATCTGATTCACCGAAAACTTACGATGCTTTATCATTTGAGGAAGGTAAGGCAGGCGGTATTACAGCGGTAAGGGGCGATCAAGTCCCTGTAAATCAATCCGACCAAAAGATAGCAGTTGTGGATGATTCTACGGTAAGTATAAATGGGGATAGAAATAGCATAACTCTTGGAATCAATGCCGGCGGCGGGATTTCCGGCACCGGAAATACCATCAACCTGCAGGCCGACAGCAACGAGACCATCGGCATCACGGGCCAGGGGCTGACCGTGACCGGAGACGCCGGCAACGACGTGGTCAACCTCAATGCCGACACCGCGGCCACGGTTTCGGGCGGCGGCTACGTCGGCCTCTGCGGCGACCGCGCGAGCGTCACCCTCACCGACCCGGGCTCATCGGTGCAGATGGTGGGCAATGCCGAGAACGAGTCCGTCAGCGCCAACAATTCCACCATCACATTGAGCGACGGCTCGCTGGTGAACATCAACGGCACCAGCAATACCATCAACCTGCAGGCCGACAGCAACGAGACCATCGGCATCACGGGCCAGGGGCTGACCGTGACCGGAGACGCTGGTAACGACGTGGTCAACCTCAATGCCGACACCGCGGCCACGGTTTCGGGCGGCGGCTATGTCGGCCTCTGCGGCAACGGCGCGACCCTCAAGACCGACGCCGATCAGGCCTTCACCATCAACACTGCCCCGAACGTCACGAACGACACCATCTACGCCGACAACTCGACCATCAACCTCGCCCCGGGCTGGTCTGGCAGCATCTACGGCCTGGGCCTGACCATCAACATGAGCCCCGACAGCGGCTCGGACGTCACGGTCTACGGCTTCGACGATCAGGTCACCGGTAGCCGGGGCGACACCCTGCAGGCCGACGCCTACGATCCGAACGACACCAGCGACCCCTACGCGCCTTACGAGCCCGGCGATCCGGAGCCCGGAACGCCTTTCGATCCCGGTGATTTCGACCCGTTTGATCCCCTGGATCCCTACGATGACGAACGCGTCGCGACGACGTCGACCAAATCCCCGCCTGCCGCTCCGAGCGCGACCGCGGCGCACGACATCCCCAGCATGCAGGCAGGCGCTTCCGCCACCCTCGCGAGCGATGCACCCTCCGCGATCGACTCCTCGAGCCACATTGCGACGCAGGTGTCGCAACTCGTTTCAGCGATGGCGGCCTTCGGTGGGAGCTCGGCCGGCATTACCAACCTGACGACCGCCACGTCGACGGCGAACACGACGCTGACCGCCGATCCGAGCCAGGCCACGCACGCGTTCCGCCACGCAGCCTGACATCTCCCCGGTCCGGGGGGGGCGCCCCCGGACCTCACGGGCGTGAGGACGGGCCCGACGGCGAGCGCGGCATCGTCCAGCAGACGGCCCCGTTCCGGTCCGCCTGCGCGCCAGGATGGTCGATCATGGCCCCGTCCCTGCGCGTATGGTCCCCGTCGGAAGTTCGGTCGCGCATCGTGGATCGATGCCTTCGTGTGGAGGATGTCCACACGGAGGCTCTCGCTGGGCCGAGGTCCCAAGCCTCCCCCACTCGGTCGCGGACTCATAAAGCTCGCAGCCTGACCCGGACGGCAGCGCGTTTGACGCTGGCGAGGGAGTTGTCGGGATCCGTGTCGTAGCGCGTGGCGACGGCGCGGGCGTGCTTGATCTTGCCGAAGAAGCGCTCGACCCGGTTGCGGTACTCGTACGGGAACGGGCTGGAGGCCAGGACCTGCTTGCGGTTGGCATCGGCACCGACCGTCACGAGGACCGGTCGGGCACCGATATGGAGCATGACCCGCGTCCCCTTCACGCGCGCAGCGAGATCCCGCGGTGGACGCTGCCGCAGGTGATCGGTCCCGGTCTTCGGATCCTTCCAGGGACGGGCCATGCGAAGCGCCCTGTGTGAGACCGCTGTGCGAGAGTCGGCAGTCCCTAAGTCCTTGTCAAACCATAACGTCTTGCGCAGAAAGGCGAAAGGCTGGTGCCGGTGGAGAGGATCGAACTCCCGACCTTCGGTTTACAAAACCGCTGCACTACCGCTGTGCTACACCGGCGGGCATTCCGAAACCCTTGACAGACTTGAGGGTTCTGGCGCGTCAGGGGCGTCTTTGACTACGTTTGACGGCGCTTCGTCAAGGCGCGGGATGCGGCGCGGTCCCCGTCGCGATCCGCCCCGCCCGCCGGCCGCGACGCGCGACTCATCGTCGACTCCCCGTTCGTCGAAGCCCGCACATCGCTCGTTGCCGGACCGTCGGTCGCGGCGGCTGGCCGGAACAGTGCCCTGCGTGCCGCGATTGGTCCGTCGCCGCGACGAGGAACGGAGGGCGCGATGCCGAAACGGAACAGCAAGGCGTGGGCGCTCGGCGGTAATTACCCACGCCCTTGCGCGGGTCGGGTTTCGCTGATTCTTTCGTAGGATGGGGCGCAGCGATCTTGAGCGGTTGAGCCGCGAGGAACTGATCGAGCTGGTGCTGCGGCTGCAGCGTCCGGACAAGACATCTCGCACG
>NZ_JAKSYA010000116.1:0-745 GCF_022829485.1 Methylobacterium sp. J-059 | reverse complement strand
AAGGGACCCGACGTGACCGGGGAAACCCTGCTGGACGTCGCCTCGGAAATGGCGAGGATCTAGGTCCCGCGTGAACGTCGACGGCACGTCCCTGCCACCTCAGATGCCGGCATACCAGGCGTAGCCCTGGTCCTCCCAGTAGCCGCCCTTGCCCTCGCCGAGCTGCGCGAAGCTCTCGACCACCTCGATGCGCATCACGTACTTGGCCTGCTTGTAGCCGAGGTTGCGTTCGACGCGCAGGCGCAGCGGGGCACCATTCGAGACGGGAAGCGGCTTGCCGTTCATCTCGTAGGCGAGGATCGTCTGCGGGTGGAACGCGTCCACGAGGTCGATGCTCTCGTAGTACCGGACCGGCGATCCGCCGCTGGCCGCGGTGTCCTCCGACGCCTGCTAGCCGCCGGAATCCTTCCTGTTCTCGCCACTGCCCGACTGTTTGGCCATCGCCGGGTTGGCGTTGCCGGCGGGAGCCGCCTCGTCGGTCTCCGCGCCTTCCTCGCCGCCTTCCAGCGGACTGCCCTGGTCCATGGTGTCGGCGCAGTGGACCACCACGTAGCGCGTCTCCGGTTTCAGCTTGGCCCGGGAGAGGGGGTGGGAGAGGCTAGGTTGATGACGTGGAATGCGCGGCCCATGGGGCCAAGGTGATGTTCGCCAACATGTCTTCAAATATAGTGCACCCGGCGCAGCTACCTTGGAAGTCGTGTCGGCAGACCTCACCTTGGCCCCATGGGCAGCGCGTTCGACGTCA
>NZ_JAKSYA010000113.1:0-110650 GCF_022829485.1 Methylobacterium sp. J-059 | reverse complement strand
CAGGCTGTCGAGCGGGCGCCCGCGCAGGGCCTCGATCACCGCCGGGGTCACGTCCACCAGCTCGTAGCGCGCCAGCAGCCCCTCCGGCGTCGACAGCTCCGCCCCCGCCTCCACGGCACGCGCCGTCGGACCCGAAGCCGGGAGAACCGAGCAGCCGCCGACGAGGCAGGCCGTCAGCGCGAACAGCGCCGTGAAACGAACCATCTTCGAACTCCCGGAGCCGTGCCCGTCTCCGTGAGACCGGCACGCAACACCCGTATGACCCTGTCGTCTTCGTCGCGAGCCCGCGCCACCGAGGTCCGTGCCGAAGTGTCGGCGGACGACGCGCGCATGGCTGGAGCCTCGACGTTGCGCGCCAAAGCCTGCGATCGCTTTAACGACGGCTCGAGCACGCGCGCCGGACATCGCCCGGCATTGCGTCACGACCGTGGCACGGCCACGCTTGGCCCATCCGCCGACGTCGCGGCCCGGCCGATTGCGGCTCGCAGCCGGCGCCCGAGATCGTCGGCGGTGCGGTCGACCCGACGCGGCGCGGCCGGGTCGGCGTGGCCGAACCGGAACAGCGCGTAGTCGGTGGCGGTGTCGCCAAAGCCGGGCCGGCAGGTCGGCAGGGCGGGCGCGTGGTCGCCGTAGATGCAGAGCGTCGCGTTCAGGCCCGCGAGCGCGGCCACGAGGTCCTCGACCATGCGCCCGGCGGCGGCGACGTGGTGGAGGTACTGGGCGACCGGGTCGTCGATCCCCGGCAGGCGTCCCGGCTTCCAGGGGCCGTGGTTCTCCATGGTGACGCCGAACAGGAACAGCGGCCCGCGCCGTGCCGCGACCTCGGCGCGCACGCGCTCGCCGAAGGCCGCATCGCCGACATAGGGTCCAACGCGGGGCGCGTCGCCGAACGCCTCCTCCATCACGAGGGTGTCGAAGCCGAACGCCTCCATGACGCGGGCGCGCTGGAAGAAGTCGCGGTGGAACGGGTGGACGAAGGTGGTCGCGTAGCCGTTCCGCCGGGCCGTCCGGGCGAGGCTGCCCGGCTCGTTCCCGCGCGAGGCGAGATAGGGGTCGAACACGCCGAAGCCGAGATCGCACGCGCCGCGCCCGGTGAGCACGGCGTGCTCGGTCCGCATGGTGTAGGCGCCGTGCGCCGGCACCCGCAGGCGGCCGTGCTCGCTGGCGCGCGCCCGGATCAGGTCCATCAGCGGCAGGTGCGGTCCGCCGAGCCGTTCGGGGTCGAGGAAGGATTCGAGCTGGATCACCACCACGACGTCGTCGCCCGGCGGCTGCGCGATCGCGGGCGCTGCGACGGTCGCGGGGCCGCCGCGCTCGCTCCGCCACCGCAGCGCGTAGGCGATCAGGCAAGCGGGCAGGCCGTAGCGGGCGAGGTCGGCTTCGAGCTCCGGCTGCGGGAACCGCCGGGCGACCCGGCCGGCGAACGGCCCGCGATCGGCGGCGACGAGCAGGGCGGCGAGGCCGAGCGGCAGGCCCAGGACGGCGGCCAGGGCCCCGCCGGCGGAGGCGGGCAGCAGGCTCGGCTCGATCCGGTACCACAGCGCGATGCCGGCCAGCCCGAGCAGGAGCGGCACGGCGATCCGCGGGCTGGTGACCGGCGGCACGTAGTAGAGCTGCGGATGGCGCGGCACCTGCGGCAGCAGCGCGAAGTCGCTGAACACCAGCGGCTCGCCGATCACCGCGCGTTTCAAGTGGCTGACGAGGTGGAGGATCGCGACGGTGAGCACGCAGCTCGACGCGGCGAGCCACGGGCGCCACGAGAACACGAACCAGAACAGCAGGATCAGCCCGTAGGCGCCGAGCCGGATGGCGAGGTCGCCGGGCCTGCGGCTCGCGCGCCCCGGCACGTCGCCGAAGCGGAACTCGATCGCGAGGCAGAGGACGAAGGCGACCACCGTCGCGAGGAGGAAGGACATCGTGCTCGGCTCAACCTTGCCCGGGCTTCCGGGTGACGGGCTTGTCGCCGGACGCGACGCCGCGCCGGACGCGCAGGGCCCGCACGATCGGGTTCAGCAGGCGGTAGCGCGCCCGCATGCCGAAGCCGGCGAGCCGGCCGAGCGCGAGGGCGCTCGGGGGCGCTGCGGCGCGGGCGGCGCTGAGGCGGTCGAGCAGCTGCTCGGGGCCGCACGGCTTCATCGCCACCGGATCGAGGTAGCGCGGATACAGGATCAGCGCGCCGGCGACGAGCTGGTCGAGGGCGAGCGTCCGGCCGCGGTCGGCGCCGGGCGCGAGATCCTCGGTGAGGCCCCAGCCGGCATAGAACGGCCGCCCGTGCGTCGCGACGCTCAGGCCCCGGATCAGCGCCTCGAAGCCGGCGAGCGAGGTCATCGTCTCGACGTGGTGCACCCGGTCGAGCAGGTCGACGATGCTCAGGCCCGAGACGATCCGGTCGGCGAGCCCCAGGGCCTCGGCTTCGGGGATCGCGCCGGGGCGGAACCCGGCCTCCACGTCGGGATGCGGCTTGTAGAGCAGGAAGGCGTCCCGGTTGCGCGCCCGCGCCGCCTGCAGCAGCGCCCGGTTCGAGCGCACGTTCGGCGAGCCGTAGCGGACCGAGGCGTCGTCCTCGACCTGGCCCGGCACCAGCACGATCCGCCGGTCCGCCGGCCAAGCGCCTGCGGCGACCGTGAGGCCGACATTGTACTTGCTCAGGCGCCGCGCGACGATCGTCTCGCGCAAGGACTTCGCCCGGGCGACCAGGGCGTCGGAAAATTCGGCTTCGGCCAGGATCCGCGAGAGACGGCTCTCGCGCCGCGGATCGTAGTAGATGCCGCGATCGTCGACCACGATCGAGGCGCCGGGCTGCAGGCTCGCCCCGAGGCCGACCGAGCGCAGGAAGCCGTCCTCGACCCGCGCCAGCGGCAGGCCGGCCTCCGCGCAGGCCGCCTCCAGGGCCTCCGGCGCGCGCGTCGCCCAGGCGAGCACCTGCCCGTCGTGGCGCTTCGCGGCGGCGACCGCGTCGGCGACGGTCATGGTGTGGATCGGCGTACCCTTCGGGCCGACGGCGAAGGCGTCGAGCGCCGGCCGCTTCCAGCGCGAGATGCCGACGTAGACGACGCGCCGCGCGTTCTCGGAAAACCGCGCCCGGAGCCAGGCGACGCGCTCGGCGCAGGCCGCGCGGTCGATCGGCGCCCGCGTCCAGGGGTCGAAATGGTGCAGGCCCGGCGTCTCGCGCCCTCCGACCGGCTCGCCGGCCAAGGTCAGGATCAGGCTCGAGAACCCGGTCTCGGCGCTGTCATAAGGGCTGAGCAGCGGCCCGGGCGCCACGACGAGCGGGGGACGGCCGGCGAGCCGCAGCAGCCGGGCGGCCGGCCCGTCGCGCCAGACGACGGCGCGGCCGCGAAGGCCGGGCGCGCCGAAGCGGCTGCCGGTGGCGGCCTCGATCTCGGCGCGCAGCAGCCGGATCGTGCGGCCGACGGGAAACAGCGTGTCGGGAAGGATCGGGCGCATCACCATTTCGGTCGAGGGCTCCGGGCCGGGCGGGTCGCGCGGCGGCGCCCGGCATCGCCTGCCGGGATCCCGCGACCCATCGTGAGGGCCGAGCGACGGGTCGCGCCGGCCTCGACGCGTTCCTGCCCGGACCCGCGGGCTTTAGCCCAATTCATCCGCGGCAGGCGAATGCTTCCTGGGGCGGGCGGATGAGCGGGACATGAACGGACACCCCCCGGACATATCGCCGCCGCGATTGGCTCCTAGCTCGTTACCCGTTCGGGGCCGGCCGCGACGGCGTTGCGGGACGGCCACGGCCCGGCGGAATCGTGCGGGGCGGAACGGCCCCGGATTGCCGGGCCGACTCGGCCGTGCGACCCGTGGTGGCTGCCCCGTCCCGTCCGCTGAAGGTACAGAGCGCCCCGGAATGCTTCAGCCTCGCCCAGATTCCGTCGATGCGAGCCCGGCGACGTTCCTCTTCCTCCAGGGCCTCGCCTCGACCTTCTTCTCCGATCTCGGCGGCGCCCTGGCCGCCCGCGGGCATCGGGTGCGGCGGATCAACTTCTGTCCCGGCGACTGGCTGTTCTGGCGCGGCGACGCGGACCATTACCGCGGCACCCGGCCCGGCTGGGAGCGCTGGCTCGACGCCTACGTCGCCACCTACGGCGTGACCGACATCGTCCTGTTCGGCGATTGCCGCCCCTATCACGTCGTCGCGCGCGCCGTCGCGGTCGCCCGCGGCCTGCGCGTTCACGTGTTCGAGGAGGGCTACATCCGCCCGAACTGGATCACCTGCGAGCTCGGCGGCGTGAACGGGTACTCGACCCTGCCGAAGACCGCCGAGGGCGTCCGGGCGCTGGCGCGCCGCCTGCCGCAGCCCGGCCGCGCGATGCCCTCGACCGGCGACATGGCCCTGCGCAGCATCTGGGACGTCGGCTACAACGTCGCCAACGTCTGCTTCCCCTACCTCTACCCGCGCTTCCGCAGCCACCGCCCGACGCATATCGCGATGGAATATGCCGGCTGGATCAAGAAGTTCTCCCACCGCGGCCGGACCAGGCGCGAGGCCGCCCGCTGCAACGAGATCTACAACGCGGTCGGCTGCGACTACTTCCTGCTGCCGCTCCAGCTCGACAGCGACTACCAGATCCGCGTGCACTCCCCCTTCCTCGGGGTCGAGGGCTTCATGGACCGGGTGATCAAGTCCTTCGCAGAGGCCTCGCAGGCGCCGACCCGGCTGCTGGTGAAGCTCCACCCCCTCGATGCCGGCCTGATTAACTGGCGCAAGTTCGCCCGCGCCTCGGCCCGCCGCCACGGGGTGAGCGAGCGCCTCGACTTCATCGACGGCGGCGAGCTGCCCAGCCTGATCGCCGGTGCCCGCGGCGTGGTGATCGTCAACAGCACCGTCGGCATGCTCTCGCTGGAGATGGGCCGGCCGACGATGGCGCTCGGCACCGCGATCTACAACATGCCCGGCCTCACCCATCAGGGCGACATCGACGGGTTCTGGACCGCACCGACCGCTCCGGATCTCGGCCTGATGTCGGATTTCCGCCGCGTGGTGCTGCACCGGACGCAGGTGAACGGCGGCTACTTCTCCAAGGCCGCCATCGCCCGCGCCGTCGCCGCGACGGTCCCGCGGATGGAGGCAGCGCTCCCCGACGCCCGGGTCGCGGCCGCCCGGACGATCCGCGAGGGCGAGGCCGATGCCGGCCGTCTCGCCGAGGTGTATTGATTCGGCCGACCGGCGCGCGGTAGCACCCGGATCATGCCCCACATCCTGATCACCGGCGCGTCGAGCGGCATCGGCGCGGCGCTCGCCCGCCGCTATGCCCTGCCCGGAAACCGCCTGACCCTCAACGCCCGCGACCGCGGCCGCCTCGAAACGGTGGCCGCCGCGTGCCGCGCCCGCGGCGCCGAGGCGACGGTCGTGCCCCTGGACCTGCGCGACCGCGAGGCGGTCCGCGCCTGGATCAGGACCCTCGACGGGGATGACCCGATCGACCTCGTGATCGCCAATGCCGGCGTCAACGGCGGCCATCCGACCGGCGAGGTCGAGAGCGAGGACGTCGCCTTCGAGACCCTCGACATCAACCTCGTCGGCTGCCTCAACGTCGTGCTGCCCTGCGTCACCGCCATGGCGGCCCGGGGGCGCGGGCAGATCGCCCTGATCTCCTCGCTCGCCGCCTACGCGCCGCTCGCCGACGCCCCATCCTACAGCGGCACCAAGGCGGCGCTGGTCGCGCACGGGCAGGCCCTGCGCGCCAAGCTCGCGCCGAGGGGCGTGCGGGTCAACGTGGTGATGCCGGGCTACGTGAAGACGCCGATGGGCGGCCAGCTCAAGGGCTGGCGGCCGCTCGAGATGAGCGCCGACCAGGCCGCCGAGCGCATCGCCCGCGGGCTGGTGCGCAACCGGGAGATCGTTACCTTCCCGAGCGTGCTCTTCCACCTCGCCCGGGCCGGCCTCGTCGCACCGGAATTCCTGCGCACCGCCGCCATGCGCGCCTTCCGCTTCCAGCTGCGGCCGCGCCGCTGATGCCCAAGCCCAGCATCGCGCTCTTCGCCCTCGAGGCGCTGCCGAACGCGCGCGCCGTGCGCCGGTTCGTGGCCGACCACGCCGCGGAGATCGCCTTCGTCGGCCTGTCGAACGCCGAGCGGCCCTCGACCGGCGGCCTCGTCGGGCAGGTCCGGCGCCATCTTGCCCGCTCCGGGCCGGCCTTCCTGCCCTACCTCGCGGTGAATTTCGGCCTGCCCGACCTGCTCCGCCCGGTCGCGCCGCTGACCCAGCGCATCGCCGGCACCACCGGCTCGCCCGAGGCGACGCCGCTCGCGACCCTGTGCCGGCAGCACGGCATCCCGACGCTGACGGTCGACGACGTCAACGGTGCCGACGTCGCCGATCTCCTGCGCCGGCACGCGCCGGACCTGATCGTCACCTTTCACTTCGACCAGATCCTCGCGGGCGAGACGATCGCGCGGGCGCGGCTCGGCGGCCTCAACGTCCATCCCGGCCTGCTGCCGCGCCATCGCGGGCCGGTGCCGACGATCCATGCGCTGGCCGAGGGGCCGGACGCCTTCGGCGTGACGGTCCACCGGCTCGCCGTGGCGATCGATGCCGGCGCGATCCTCGAGCAGGCGCCGGTCGCGCTGCCCGCGGACGTGACCGCGACCCGCGCCGCCGTACTGCTGCACGAGCACGGCCGGAACCTGCTCGATGCGGTGCTGGCCGATATCGCCCGCGACGGCGCGGTGCCGGAAGGCCGCACCGTGCCGGTGCTGCCCTATTGCCCGTTCCCGGATGCCGGCTTCCTCAAGGCGATGCGCCGCCGGGGCCGCTATCTCACCGATGTCGGCGACCTGCGCGAAGCCCTGAGCCTGTCGGCGCGCGGCGCTTGATACGGCGGCCTAGGTGATGCGGCGGACCGGAGCGCGCCGGTAGGCGACGCGGGCCAGAACCACGGCGCCTCCGAGCTGCAGGAAGCCGTTCTCGGCGAGGTCGGACGGCGCCAGGTGCCAGTGGACCAGCCCGCGCGTGAGCGCGTTCAGGGCCATGAGGACGAGGCAGAAGGCGGCGGCGGCAAGCAGCGCGGCGACGAAATCGGGCATGGCTCGGCATCCCACTCTCGGACGATGCCGGCCGCCGCAAGAACCGCGCCGGTCGCGTCAGGCCGTCGCCCGCATCGACGCCCGCTCGCCGAAGGTCGAGAACCAGGCGGCCAGGCCCGGTCGGCTCGCGCGCCAGCCGAGCTCAACGAAGCGCAGGTCGAGGTAGCCGAGGGCGCAGGCGAGCGCGATGGTGCCGATGTCGACGCCCGCGAGCGACGGCGCCTGCGTCTCGAACCAGTCGAGGGCGCTGACGATCTTGGCGGTCTGCCCGTCGATCCACGCCTGCGAGCGCTCGGATTCGGGTCGCGCGGTCAGCTCGTAGCGGATCAGCAGGGCGGCATCGAGCACCGCGTCGGCGGTCGATTGCAGGTTCAGCGCGGCCCAGCGCGCTGCGCCCGGCGCCGGGAACAGGTGGCCGCCGGCGAGCGCATCGAGGTACTCGCAGATCACCCGGCTGTCGGCGATCGCCGCGCCGTCGTCGAGGATCAGGGTCGGGACCTGCGCCAGCGGATGCACGCTCAGCACGCGCCCGTCCCGGGTCACCGGGTGGACGGCGCTCGGCAGCGTCTCGATGCGCTCGGCCAAGCCGAGCTCGTGGGCGGCCACCATCACCTTGCGGACGAAGGGCGAGGTCGGGGAATGGAACAGCTTCATCGGGGTCTCGTCGGCGTGGGCGGCGCGATCAGCGCCGGGCGGCGGGTTTGGCCGGGACGGTGCCGGCCGTCGCCGCCGGCGTGACGGCGGCGGGCGGGCTCGCGCGCGGCGTCTCGACGAAGAGGCGCTTCACCGGCCAGCCGTCGGCCCAGCGCTCCATGTCGCCGAAGCGCGGATTGGTCTTCAGGCCGGTGGCGTCCTGACCGGCGAAGGCCGCGGTCGCCGCGAGGTCGAAGGTCTTCCAGAACGCGAGGTAGTCGAGGGTGTCGGCGCGGGCGTTGTTGATCTGCGCCACCAGCGTCTGCTGCTCGCCGGAGAGCGACATGTCGGCCGACCACTTGAACGGTGGCGGCTTGGTGTCCTTCGGGTCGGCCGGCAGCTTGATCGCCGCGCCGTCGAACGCGGCATCGAGCCCGGCCGGCGCCGCAAGCGTCGCGGTGAGCGCCGGGAAGCCGTGGTCGTCGGAAAGCGCGCGCATGAACAGCTTGCGCTCCGTCGGCACGGCGCTCGCCTCGCGCAGCAGCCGGCGGGCGGCCAGGTCGGCCGCGCGGGCGTCGCGATCGCCGATCATGGCGATCAGCAGCGTCTGCGGCGCGATCTTCGCGAGATCGCCGAGCACGATGCCGCGCGACTTCGGCCCGCTGGCGATGCCGCCCGGCATCACCCCGAACACCAGCTTCGGCACGGGCAGGTCCTGCGCCTTCGCGTCGGCCGCGATGTCCATGGCGAGCGGGACGCCCGCGAGGTGGCCGATCAGCGCGACCTTCCCCAGGTCGGGCTTGCCCTCCGCGTCGGCGGTCAGCGCCTCGAAGGCGGTCTTGAGCGCGCCCTCCGCGTTGGCGACCGCATCGACGGGCCGGGTCCGGTTCACGTCCTGGAAGCGCGGGAACAGGACGAGCCAGCCGTTGCGGGCGAGATGGTCGATCCAGGCGCCGTAGCTCTGCGGGTTGGTGGCGCCCCAGCCGTGCAGGAGCACCGCGACCGGGCGCCCCTCGGCGGGGGCCGCGCCGGCGGCGTGGAACACGAAGGTCGCGGCGCCGGTGCGCCCGACCGCGCGCTTGACGATGGTGAGCTTGCGGTCGCCGACGCCGCCCGGCCCGTCGTTCGGCTGGGCCGGCGGCGCCGCGGCCGCGGCGGGCAGCACCGAGACGAGGAGGCCGAACAGGCCCGCGGCCAACGGGCCGCGATGGTCTTTCAGGAACATGGACGGCTCGATCGCTTCGAGAAGGGGGGCGGACCGCTCGCGGGCCGGCATAGCAGATTCGGCCCCCGGGGTGATGCGCCGGCCGCCTCGCGGCAGGCCCTGCACCGGGGCGGGGTTCGCACGGCGAAGCCTCAGGGTTCGAGGGCGTGCGGGACCAGCTTGCCGCCGGGGCCGATCACCGACGGCCCCGTCGACGATCCGGCCGGGCGCCCGGCCGCCTGCTCGACCCAGGCCAGGATGTCCTCGGCCCGCCACGGCTTCGGGATGAAGGTCGCCGAGACGCGCAGGTCGCTCGGCTGGTCGCCGGCATCGCCCGAGGTGAGGAGCACGCGCACCCGCGGCCACGTGACGCCGATGATCCGCGCCAGCTCGAAACCGCCGATCGGTCCCGGCGTTCGCACGTCCGAGAAGACCACGCTGACCTCGTCGCCGCGATCGTTGAGGATGGCGAGCGCCCGCTCCGCGGTCTCCGCCTCGATCACGGTGAAGCCGGTTTCCTCCAGGAGGGTCGCGGCGAGGAAGCGCTCGTCCGGCTGATCCTCCACCACGAGGATGACGGGCTTCTGTCCGGGCGGGTTCACGTCGGTCATAGCCGGGACACTCTAAGCGGGCCGGATGGTCGGCCCCTCGGATCGGTCGTTCATCGCCATCGTCGATGCGAACGGGGGTCGACCCGTGCGTGCACGCGCCGCCCGGCCCCATCCTGGCATAAACCGGTCGTCCCCGCCGTGTCGGATAGGGCACACAACCCTGAAGGAGCGTGCCCGCCCCGCCGTGACCGCTGGTCGCGGCGCGTCGGCGCGACCTAGCCGACGCCGTTCGCCTTCAGGAATGCGAGGGCGCGGCGCCAGCCGTCCTCGGCCGCCTCCTTGCGGTAGCTCGGCCGGTAATCGGCATGGAAGCCGTGCGGGGCGTCCGGGTAGACGACCAGCTCCACCGGCTTGCCGGCGGCCTTCGCCGCGTCGCGGGCGGCCTCGGCGGTCGCGACCGGGATGCCGGTGTCGGCGCCGCCGTAGAGGCCGAGCAGCGGTGCGTTGAGCTGGCCGGCGACCGATCCGGCGCTGCGCGGCTGGATGTCGGTCGCGTCGCCGCCGAGCGGGCCGTACCAGGCGACCGCCGCCTTCAGGTCACGGCGGTGGGCGTCGTAGAGCCAGGCGGCACGGCCGCCGCGGCACCAGCCCATCACCCCGAGGCGCGCCGGATCGCCCTTGGCGGCGGAGGTCGCCCAGGCGACGGTGGCGTCGAGGTCACCGATCCACTGCGCGTCCGGCGTCTTCGAGATCACGTCGCGGATGATCAGCTTGGGGTCGGTCATCTGCGACAGGTCGCCCTGCCGGGCGTAGAGCTCCGGCGCAACGGCGCAGTAGCCGGCCTTGGCCAGGCGACGGCAGATGTCCTTGATGTATTCGTGGACGCCGAAGATCTCCTCGATCACCAGCACCAGCGGAAACGGCCCGGCCCCCTCGGGAACCGCGCGATAGCCCGGCATCGGCCCGTCGGCCGCCGGGATCCGCACCTCGCCGGCCTCGATCCCGGTGTCGTCGGTGTGGATGACCTGCGCCTCCACCGGCGTCACCGCGAGGGTGAAGCCGCTGATCAGGCTCGTCATCACGAAGCCCCGCCGCGACAGCGGCGGGACGATCAATCCATCGAGGCCCTCGCCGCCGCCTTCGTTGTCGTGCGTCATGCCGTGCTCCTCGAACCCTCCGGCCAGCGCACCACGCCGCCGGGCCCGGGTCAACCGTGCGGAGCCGCCCGGGCGGGACGCTCAGGCGCCGGCGGAGACCCGTGCCGGCCGGCGCGCCGGCACCGGGACGGGCCGCGGCGCGGGCTGCGGCCGCAGCAGGTCGGCGAGCGCGACGAACCCGTCGGCCTGCGGCGCCTGCCCGGCGCGGAAGCCGAAGCCGAGAGCGAAGGCCTGGCTCAGGCCGGCATCGCGCGCGATGCCGAACGCGTCGAGCGCAGTCAGGAACGCCTCGCGGAACAGGCTCGGCCGGCACCAGCTCTTCTCGGCCATCTGCAGCGGCCAGTCCCACAGGCCCTCGGCGCGGCGGGCGGCGAGCACGTCGCGACCGATGAAGTAGCCGGTCGTGCGGTGTTCCAGGCCCTCGCCCGACAGGGTCCAGTCGGCGTTGCGGAACAGGACGGCCTTTGCGCAAGAGGCGATAGTTGCGTCGATCATCGGGATCCTCGCCACCTTCGCGGAAGAGGCGCGACGATCGCGCGCCTGTTCCGCTTGGAACATACGAGGAACAGTGATCCGCAACGGAACGGGCGTCAAGCGCGATGTTCTCGATGTGTTCATATTTTCCCGGCGCGACGGCGCTACGGGTCAGCGTGCCTGGAACAGCGAGTGCTCGACGCGGTCGCCGGCCTTGATCCCGAGCTTGGCGGCGATGCCGGCATTCAGCTCCAGCACCGAGAGCACCGGCTCCGGCGATGCGATGATGGCGGTCGACAGCGGCTCGGTGTCGGCAGCGACCCGGGCGATGGTGCCGTCGGCGCGGATGAACAGCATGTCGAGCGGCAGGTAGGTGTTCTTCATCCACATCGCGACCGGTTCGGACCGCTCGAAGTCGAACAGCATGCCGTGGTTCGGCGCCATCGTGCGGCGGAACATCAACCCGCGGGTGCGGCCGGCATCGTCGCGCATCACCTCGACGTCGAAGCGGTGGGTGCCGTCCTTGGAGCGGATGCTCAGCGGCTCCGTCTGGCTCCTGGCCTGTCGCGCCTCCTGGGCCGAGGCGGGAGCGAGCGCCGACGGCAGGGCGCCCATGCCGAGGAGGCCGAGGGCCAGGCCGCCGGCGAGAAGGTTTCGGACGCGAGACAAGCGCAACACCATCAATGCGAGGACGGAACGGCTCCGTCGGGCAGCCGGACCTCGGCGGCCATCACGCCCTTGGAGCCGTCGCCGTATCGCACGAGCACCGTCTCGCCGGGCTTCAATTCGGCGATACCGTAGCGTCGCAGGGTTTCCATGTGCACGAAGATGTCCGGCGTGCCGTCGCCCCGCGTCAGGAAGCCGAAGCCGCGCAGGCGGTTGAACCACTTCACCACGGCGGTCTCGAGCCCGCTCGTCGGCGTCACGCTGACATGGGTGCGCGGCAGCGGCAGCTCGGACGGGTGCGTGGCCGAGGATTGGTCGAGCGACAGGACCCGGAAGGCCTGCCAGCCGCGGGCGCGCTCGGTCGCCTCGACCACGATGCGGGCGCCCTCGCTGGCGTTCTGGTGGCCGTCGCGGCGCAGGCAGGTCACGTGGAGCAGCACGTCGGGCATGCCGTCGTCGGGGACGATGAAGCCGAACCCCTTGGCGACGTCGAACCACTTGATCCGGCCCGACACCTCGACGAGGTCGAGCGGCTCCTCGACGTCGGCCTGCGATGAGGCGCCGATGCCCGCGCCGTCCGTTGCCCGTGAGCTCGCCGGCCCTGATCCGAACCCGTCAGACATGTCGATAAGCAACCTACACCGAATCGCGACGTGCGTTTCCCGGCCAGGATTAACGAAGTCTTGAAGCGGCGAAAGCCTCTTTGCCCGGCAGGCCTGGACGGTCCGACGGCAATGGCCGGCCCGATCGGCACGCTTCCGCAGCGATCCGTGCCGGTTCGGCGAGCATAGAGCAGGCCCAAGTCCGTGTCCGGACTCACGCTTTTGCGCCGGCCGACCCCATCGGAACGCTCCCGGCGGAAACAACCGAGTTCGGTCACTTTCTCGTGACTGTTGCTGCGGCGCAGCAGGTGGCGGGAGCGCCGTCGACGCGCCGTCCGCCGCACGAATCTTCGGAGCCGCCCATGGCCGCGCGCGGCGAATGGTGCTTAGGGGGCCGGCCATGCCACCCGATCCCACATTCGCCCCGACGAACGCGCCGGAAGCGCCTACCGTCGCGTCCCGCCGGATCCCGGCGATCGATGCGGGGCGTGCCGCCGCGCTCGCGGCGATGGCCGCCTATCACCTGACCTGGGACCTCGGGTACCTCCGCCTCACGCCCGAGAACGTCGCGCTGTCGCCCGCGGGGCGGGTCGCGGCGCACGTCATCGCCGGAACGTTCTTGGTCCTGGTCGGGGTCGGTCTGGTGCTGATGAACGGCCGCGGCGTGCGGCTGCGGCCGACCGCCCTGCGGCTGCTGCGGGTCGGCGGGGCGGCGGCGCTGATCACCCTGGCGACGTTCTACGCCTTCCCGGACAGCTTCATCTTCTTCGGCATCCTGCACTGCATCGCGGTGTCGAGCGTGCTGGCGCTGCCGTTCCTGTTCGTGCCGGCGGTGGTGACGGCGCTGGCCGGCGCCCTGGTCGTGGCGCTGCCGCACCTCGTGGCGCATCCGCTGCTCGATGCGCCCGCGCTGTTCTTCCTCGGCCTCGGCCGGCTGACGCCGCAGACCAACGACTACGTGCCGCTGTTCCCGTGGTTCGGGATCGTGCTGCTCGGGGTCGCCCTCGGCCGGATCGCCCTGCCCTGGTTCGCGCGCTCGCGGGCGGGTCTCTGGCAGCCGCGGAGCCGAGGCGCACGGGCCGCGACCTTCGCCGGCCGCCACAGCCTGGCGATCTACCTCGTGCACCAGCCGCTCCTGCTCGGGGCGCTGACGGGCCTGGTCGCGCTGACCGGGCCGCATCCGCGCGCCGGGCTGGCGAAGTTCCGGGCGGACTACGTCGAGACCTGCACCCGCACCGGGGGCGAGCCGGGCTCGTGCCGGATCGCGGCGCGCTGCACCGCCGACGCCCTGCGCAGGGAGGGCCTGTGGTCGGTGGAGGGCCGCCGCTTCACCGTGCCCGAGCGCATGCGGGCGCAGGGCCTGTCGCAGCGCTGCTACGAGGCCTCCGAGGGCACGGCGCCGCCGCCGTAGCCCCCCGTTCCGGGATGCCTCAGTCCTTGGCGCGCTCGACGTAGGCGCCGTCGGCGGTCATCACCACGATGCGGGTGCCGGCGGCGATGTGCGGCGGCACGGTGGTGCGGACGCCGTTCGACAGGGTGGCCGGCTTGTAGGAGGACGAGGCGGTCTGCCCCTTCATCGCCGGCTCGGTCTCGGCGACCTCGAGCACGACGCGCTGCGGCAGCTCGATCGTCAGCGCCACGCCGTTGTGCTGCGAGACCATCACCGCCATGCCCTCCTGCAGGTAGGGGGCGGCGTCGCCGACCACGTCGGCCGGCACCTGGATCTGCTCGTAGCTCTCCGGGTTCATGAAGTGGAACCCCTCCGAGTCGCTGTAGAGGAAGGTGTGCTCCTTGTCCTCGACGAAGGCGCGCTCGACCTGCTCGGTGGTGCGGTAGCGCTCCGACACCTTCACCCCGTCGGTGATGCGGCGCATGTCGAGCTGCGTCACGGGGGTGCCCTTGCCGGGATGGATGTTCTCCGCGAACAGGATGACGTAGAGCTTGCCGTCCTTATCGACGACGTTGCCCTTGCGGAGGGTAGAAGCGATCACCTTCACGGGGTCAGGTCCTGCGTTGACAAGGCGGGGTTCGCGCGCCTAGCGCGGTGCCCCGCGGGAGAGGCATATCCCTCGAGAGCGATATCGGGCTCCGGCACTATCCTATCCGCGGCCCGGTTGCCAGCCGCGCCAGTATCGGTCCGCCGGGAGCGCGCGTGTTCGAAGCCGGAAACGTCCGATCCGCCGATCGCAGGGCCGCCCGGTGACGGCGGCCCCCTCCCCGTGGTGGGCGCCGCACCGGCACGCCGACCGGCGCCCGCTGCTGATCCTGCGCAACCGCATCGCCCATGCGCTCCGCGGCCACTTCGCGGCCCGCGACTTCGTCGAGGTCGAGGCCGCCTGCCTCCAGGTCTCGCCCGGCAACGAGGCGCATCTCTCCGCCTTCGCCACCGAGGCGATCGGCGGCGACGGGCTACGCGCGCCGCTCTACCTCCACACCTCGCCGGAATTCGCCTGCAAGAAGCTGCTGGCGGCCGGCGAATCGCGGCTGTTCAGCCTCGGCCACGTCTTCCGCAACCGCGAGCGCGGGTTGCTGCATCATCCCGAATTCACGATGCTGGAATGGTATCGCGCCGGCGAGCCCTACGCCGTGCTGATGGCCGATTGCGCCGACCTGCTACGGCTCGCCGCCGAGACGGCGGCGACGGCGCGGCTGCGCCATCGCGATCGGACCTGCGATCCCTTCGCCGATCCGGAGCGGCTGACGCTGGCCGACGCCTTCGACCGGCATGCCGGCATCGACCTCCTCGCCACCCTGTCGCGGGACGGCGCCACCGACCGCGACGGGCTCGCCGCTGCGGTTGCGCAGGCGGGCCTGCGGGTGGCCGCCGACGACACCTGGGCCGACCTGTTCAGCCGCGTGCTGGTGGCGCGGATCGAGCCGCATCTCGGGCACGGGCGGCCGACGATCCTGAGCGAGTACCCGGTGAGCGAGGCGGCGCTCGCCCGCCCGAGCGCGGACGACCCGCGGGTGTCGGAGCGGTTCGAGCTCTATGCCTGCGGCGTCGAGCTCGCCAACGCCTTCGGCGAGCTGACCGACGCCGCCGAGCAGGGCCGGCGCTTCGCCTGCGAGATGGCGGAGAAGCATCGCGTCTACGGCGAGACCTATCCGATCGACGACGACTTCCTCGACGCCTTGGCGGTGATGCCGGAGGCGTCGGGCTGCGCGCTCGGCTTCGACCGGCTGGTGATGCTCGCGACCGGCGCGCCGCATATCGAGGACGTGATCTGGACCCCCGTCGCGGGCGGAACGCGATGAACCGCCCGCTGCGCAGCCCGGACGAGCTCGCCGCCGCGGGCCTCGTGGCGGCGGCCGACCTGCCGGCCCTGCGGGCGGTGGCCGCGCGCTACGCCGTGTCGATCACCCCCGACATGGCCGAGCTGATCGACGCCGCCGACCCGCATGACCCGATCGCCCGCCAGTTCGTGCCGCGGGCGGAGGAAGTCGTCACCGCGGCCGAGGAACGCGCCGACCCGATCGGCGACGCCGTCCACGAGAAGATGCCCGGCCTCGTCCACCGCTATCCCGACCGGGTGCTGCTGAAGCCGCTCCACGTCTGCCCGGTCTATTGCCGCTTCTGCTTCCGCCGCGAGGTGGTCGGGCCGGAAGGCGCCGGCACGCTGAGCGAGGCCGAGCTCGATGCGGCGCTGGCCTACATCGCCGCCGACCCGGCGATCTGGGAGGTGGTGCTGACCGGCGGCGACCCGTTCGCGCTCTCGCCGCGCAGGCTGGCCGATATCGCGCGGCGGCTCGAGTGCGTGCCCCACGTCAAGGTCCTGCGGGTCCACACCCGCGTGCCGGTGGTGAGCCCCGCCCTGGTGACCGACGCTCTGATCGCCGCGCTGAAAGGCTTCGGCCGGGCGGTGTTCGTGGCCCTGCACGCCAACCACGCCCGCGAGTTCGGCGCCGAGGCGCGGGCCGCCTGCGCGCGGCTGGTCGATGCCGGGATCCCGATGGTGAGCCAGACGGTGCTGCTCGCCGGCGTCAACGACGATGCGGCGGTGATGGAGGCGCTGATGCGGAGCTTCGTCGAGAACCGGATCAAGCCGTACTACCTGCATCACGGCGACCTCGCGCCGGGCACGGCGCACCTGCGCACCGGGCTCGATGCCGGGCAGGCGCTGATGCGCACGCTCCGCGGCCGGCTTTCGGGGCTGGCCCAGCCGACCTACGTCCTCGACATCCCCGGCGGCCACGGCAAGGTGCCGGTCGGGCCGGGCTACGTCGCGGCGGATCGCGACGGCACCCGGATCACCGATCCGAACGGCGGCGTGCATGCCTATCCGCCCGAGCCGTATCGGCCCGAGGCGAGCGAGCAGGAATAAGCCGATGCGCAGGCTCTGGGGGCGGGCGAACTCCGTCAACGTGCAGAAGGCCCTCTGGGGGCTCGACGAATCCGGCCTCGCCTACGAGCGGGTCGAGGCCGGCGGCGCGCACGGCGTCGTCGCCGACCCCGCCTACCGGGCGATGAACCCGAACGGCCTGGTGCCGGTGCTGCAGGAGGACGACTTCGCCCTGTGGGAGTCGAACGCGATCCTGCGCTACCTCGCGGACGGGGCGGAGGGCGTGCTCCGCCTGCCCGACGACCGGCGCGAGCGGGCGCAGGTGCAGCAATGGCTCGACTGGCAGGCGACGAGCTTCACCCCGTCGATGCGCGACGCGTTCTGGCAGCTCTACCGCGCCGCGCCGGATGCGCGCGACCACACGCTGATCGCCGCCTCGCTCGAACGGTCCGAGGCCCTCGCCGCGATCCTCGACCGGCACCTCGCCGACCGAACCTTCGTCGTCGGCACGCGCTTCTCGATCGCCGACATCGCGCTCGGCTGCGCCGCCCACCGCTGGCTCGCCCTGCCGGCGGAGCGCGTCGAGCGGCCCGAGATCCGGCGCTGGTACGCGGCGCTGGCGCAGCGGCCCGCCGCCGCCCGGATCTTCGCCGCGCCGATCAGCTGACGCCCGCACGTCCTCGCCGATCGGCCTTGCCCCTGCCCTGCTCAACCGTTGCCCGCCTTGCCCCCGCCCCTGCGCGACCCACTTGGGCGTCAGGCAGCCTGCCCGGAGACCGCACCCCGATGGCCCTCGACCCGACCCTGCGCGACGCCCTCTCCGCGGTCACCGTGGCGAGCCTCGCCCGCGCCCTGGCGCGCCGCGGCGTCCCGGCCTGCGCGCTCTCCGGCATCGCCGGTTCGGGCCGAGCCGTCGGGCCGGCCGTGACGCTGCGGATGATCCCGGCGCGCGGCGAGGTCGCGCGCTCGCTCGCGGAGGCGATCGAGGCGGTGCCCGAGGGCGCCGTCGTCGTGGTCGATACCGGCCGCTCCGGGCTCGCCCTCCCCTTCGGCGCGATCCTGGCCGCGCGGCTCTCCGCCCGCGGCGTCGCCGGCCTCGTCACCGACGGCTGCCTCGCAGCCGAGAGCGGCCTCGCCGTCTGGGACGCCGCGTTCGTGCCGGGCGAGGGTACGCTTCAGCTTGCGGGCTCCGGCGAGCCGATCGCCTGCGCCGGGGCCGCGGTGCATCCCGGCGACGTCGTGGTCGGCGGCCCCGACGGCGTGGTGGTGATCCCGGCCGACATCGCCGAGGCGGTGGCGCTGGAGGCGGTCGAGCAGCAGCGCCTCGATCTCTGGCTCACCCGCGAGGCGGAGAAGGGCGCGAGCCTCGCCACCCTGCTGCCGCCGGACGCCGAAACCCTGGCCCGCTACGAGGCCGAGACGAAGGCCTGAGGCCCGACGCCCGCCGGACCCGCGCCGATGTTCTTCCCGCTCTCGAAGGTGATCTTCTTCCTGATCACCCCGTCGAACGTCTTCGCCCTCGTCGGGCTCGTCGGCGTCGCGCTGACGCTCGCGACCGCGCGGCGGCGCCTCGGCGGAGCTTTGAGCGCGTTCGGCCTCCTCGGCCTGCTCGCAGGCGGCCTGTCGCCGCTCTCGGCCTGGGCGGTGCTGCCGCTGGAGCAGCGCTTCCCGGCCTACGCCGACGATCGCCCGCCCGACGGCATCATCGTGCTCGGCGGCGGGATCGAGGCCGGGTTGTCGTCCGGCCGCGGGCAGGTGGTCGTCAACGATGCCGGCGAGCGGCCGATCTACATGGCCGATCTCGCCCGGCGCTACCCGCAGGCGCGGCTGATGTTCTCCGGCGGCAGCGGCAGCCTCGTCGACGGGGCGATCGCCGAGGCCGACATCGTCAGCCGCGACGCCGATACCCTCGGCCTGCCGCGCACCCGGCTGATCCTGGAGAACCGCTCGCGCAACACCCGCGAGAACGCGCTGTTCTCCGCCGCGATGGCCCAGCCGAAGCCGGGCGAGCGCTGGCTGCTGGTGACCTCGGCCTTCCACATGCCGCGGGCGATGGGCTGCTTCCGCGCGGCCGGCTTCCACGTCGTCGCCTTCCCCGTCGACTACCGCACCCGCGGCCCGCGCGACGCGCTGCGCTTCGGCAGCTTCGCCTCGGAGGGGCTGCTGGTGCTCGACCTAGCGGTGAAGGAATGGATCGGCCTCGCGGTCTACCGGCTCGCCGGCTACACCGACGCGCTGCTGCCGGGGCCGGCGGATCAGCCCTCGGGGAGCGACAACCGGTAGATCCCGCGAAAATCGTCCGGATCGGCGGGCTTGCCCTTCCGCAGGATGGCGAGGCGGCCGGCCTTGGTCAGGCGCACGGCGATGCGGCGCACCGGCTGCATCAGGGGGCTCCACTGGTCCGGATCCGACCCCGCCAGCGCGCGTGCGACCTCCGAAGGGCAGATGGTCTTGCCGGGGCCGCGCTCGGCCACGAGACGCAGCATCGTCTCCTCGATCGCGTCTTCGCTGCGGGTTCCGGTGCGGTCGTCGCTCACGGCGTGGATCCTTCGGCGGGCGGGGCGCCGTCGGCGAGCAGGATCGCGCGGATCTCGGAGACGAACTGGCGCCGCCACATCACGAACACGACCGCCGTCGTCGAGGCGACGAGGAAATAGGGGCTGACGAACCACCCGAGATACGCCAACGCGAAGAAGAACGCACGCTGCCCGCGGGCGAAGTGGAGCCCGGCCGCGGTGTTCATCGCCGCCACGCGCCGCGCGGCGCGCAGCATCGCGGACTCGCTCGCCCCCGAGCCCTTGGGCGGCACGGTCCCGAGCAGGATCGCGCTGTAGTTGAACAGCCGGTAGGCCCAGGCGAACTTGAAGAAGGCATAGACGAACACGACCGCGAGCCCTGCGACCTTGATCTCCCAGGTCGTGCGCGTGGCGATCGTGCCGAAGGGCAGCGTGCCGAACAGGTTGAGCACGTCGTCGCCGGAGCGCGACAGGGTGAGCACGCCGCCGAGCGCGATCAGCGACGTCGAGGCGAAGAAGGCGGTGCCGTTCTGCAGCGAGGCGTTGATCGTGGTGTCGACCACGCGGTTGTCGCGCACGATCAGCTGGCGCGCCCATTCCTCGCGCTGCGCGTTCATGATCTGGCTCAGCGACACCATCCGTCCGCGCAGGCGCCCGACGGAGAGGCCGTAGCCGACCCAGGCCAGCACGAAGTAGATCAGCGCGCCGAGGTCGATCGGCGAGAACCCGGAGGGCAGGTAGGCGGCGAGCAGCGTGGTGGAAGGGAGGTCGGTCATCGTCCCCGGGGTGCCCATCGGGCCCGCGCGCCGCGCCGGCCGTGGGCGCATCGGGACCGCGGGATGGCTACCCCGGCGCGGCGCGCGCTGTCGAGACGCGCCGGAGCAGGCCGTCCATGCGCGGGTCCCCTCACCGCCGGATCGCGAACCCGGAGGCGCCGGCGGCCGGCTCGCCGGCCGTCACCTCGACCCGCTCGACGCGGGCGCCGGGCGGCCCGGCCCAGCACGCCTGCACCATCGCCTCGACCGCGTCGGCCGGCCCGGTGAACGCGGCCTCGACCGCCCCGTCCGCGCGGTTGCTCACGTGCCCCGACAGGCCGCGCGCCTCGGCCTCGCGCCGGGTCCAGGCGCGATAGGTGACGCCCTGGACCCGGCCGACGACGACGACGGCGACGCTTGTGATCTCGCTCATGACGGCACAACGCGGCCGGACGCCCGAGGTGTCCGGCCGCGTCGGGTCGTTCTCAACGGGCGATGGCGGCGCGGCCCTGCGGACGGCCCTCGACGCGGGCCGGATCGACGGTCCTCTGACGGTAGGTCAGGTACCAGGCCACCGAGATGAACAGCACCCCGCCGACGAAGTTGCCCAGCGTGACGGGGATCTGGTTCCACAGCCACCACTCGCTGAAATGGACCGGCGCGCCGAGCATCATGCCGGCGGGGATGACGAACATGTTCACCACCGCATGCTCGAACCCCTGCGCGAAGAACAGGAAGATCGGCAGCCAGGCGCCGAGGATCTTGCCGTAGGTCGAGGTCGACATCATCGACATCGTCACGCCGAGGCAGACCATCCAGTTACACAGCATCGCCTTGACGAAGCAGGTCAGCATCCCGGCCGTGCCGAGGTTCTCGTAGGCGATCGTCTTAGCCGAGGCGATCTCGACCAGCTTCTGCGCGACGCCGGCGACGGGCGTGTGCCACGCATTGGTCAGCGCGATCACCAGGAGCAGCGCGTACAGCACGCTGCCGAGCAGGTTGCCGATGAAGCTCCAGGCGAAGTTGCGCATCATCGGCGCGAACCCGATCCGGTTCTCCATCCAGGACAGCGTCAGGATGCCGAAGTTCCCGGTGCAGAGCTCGAGCCCGAGGCACACGATCATCACGAAGCCAACGGGAAAGACGATGGCGCCGACGAAGGGCACGCCAGTCTGCACCGCCCCGGTGAGGGCGAGGCTGGTGGCGATGCCGAGCAGCGCGCCCGCCATCATGCCGCGCACGAGCATGTCGCGGATCGACAGCTCGGCGCGCATGACGCCCGAATCGCTCATGGTCGCGGCCATGTCCGTAGGTTTAACGAAGTCCATTGGCGGAAGGCTCCCGGTGTTCGATGTTCTGCGATCCGGGAGCAGGCAAGGTCAGGGCCAAACCGGACGTTGAAGCCGCGGCATCTGCGTCGCACCTAGGTCGGCGCTCCGCGACGCCAGCCGCGCACCTCGCGCAGGTAGGGGGGCGGCAGCTGCGCCGCCTCGCCCGCCGCGAGCACGGCCTCGAGATAGCCGGGCTTCGGCACGCCGCAGGCGGTGGAGCGGCCGAGATAGATCAGCGCGCGCTTGACGCCGCCCGCGGTCGCGACCGGCTGCGAGGCCTTCACGTAGAGGCCGCCGGCAACGCCCTCGTAGCGGTCGAGGGCGGGGACGTCGGCGAGGGCCAGCTCCCACAGCACGCCCCAGACCGTGTGGCGCCCGTCGCGCACCACCGAGGCGTAGCCCTCGCGCATGACGATGAAGCGGTGGCGGTGCAGCCGGCCCTGCCCGATCAGCCGCGAAGCCGGGCAGCGGGAGGCCATGGCGGCGGCATCCATGTTGGCGCCGTAGGCGAAGTAGAGAGGCATGGATTTCGGTGCGAACCGGTCGGGTCGGGGAACCCCCGGTTACTCGCCGGACTTCCGATCGTCGCGGCGGATCGCCCATTCATTGGCGCGCATGGCGAGATAGGCCACGGTCAGCATGATGGCCGGAATGACGAAGATGACGAAGATCTCACCGGAGTTCATGGTTTGAGGCTCCGCAGGACGCGCCTTGCGATCCAATGTATGCCGAACCCGGTGCAAAGCCAGACCCCGGCGAAGAACACGGCCACGGCGGTCGGTTTGGGGGCGTTCGCGATCCCGAAGCTCACGGCCGTCACCGGCGTCACCACCCCGATGATGATGAACGCGGCGATCGTGTTGAGCCCGGTCGCAAGCAGTTTCGTCTGCTCGTTGTGAACGAGGCTCATCGCCGCCGGGTCTCAGGACGCTGACGCGAGTCAGGCGAATTCCAGGATCACCGCATCGACGGCGAGGCTCTCGCCCTCCTTGGCGTAGACCTTCGCCACCGTGGCGTCGCGCTCGGCGCGGAGCACGTTCTCCATCTTCATCGCCTCGACGATGGCGATGGCCTCGCCGTTCTTCACCTCCTGGCCTTCGGTGACCAGGATCTGCTTCACCAGGCCGGGCATCGGGCAGAGCACCTGCTTGCCGGAGCCGGCATCCTCCTTCACCGGCATCAGCGCGGCGAGCTCGGCCTCGCGGCGAGTGTAGACGCGGGCCTCGGCCGCGGCGCCCGCATGCTGGAGCGCGACGCCGTTGAGCAGCCCGCGCACCTGGATCGCGACGCGCTGCGCGCCGATCGTGCCGGTCCAGACCGGCTCGCCCGGGCGCCAGTCGCTCTCGACGACGTGGGCGGTGCCGTCGGCCTCGGTGACGACGAGGCAGTTCTGCGCCAGCGCATCCTCGTGCGGATCGACGGTGACGGGGAAGGCCTCGCCGGCCAGCATCACCACCCGGTCGCGCTCGAAGTGCAGCAGCGCGGGGTCGCGCATCTGGCCGGAGATGCCGCGCTTGCGCGCGTTGAGCTTGTGGTCGATGGCGGCCGCGGCCGCCATCATCCGCTGCGCCACCGCGCCCTTCGGCTCGGGCGCGGAGAACCCTTCCGGGAACTCCTCGGCGATGAAGCCGGTGGACAGCGCCCCCTCGCGCCAGCGCGGATGCGCCATCAGGGCGGCGAGGAACGGGATGTTGTGGCGGATGCCGTCGATGGCGAAGGCGTCGAGCGCCTCGGCCTGGAGCTCGATCGCCTCGGCGCGGGTCGGCGCCCAGGTGACGAGCTTGGCGATCATTGGATCGTAGTGGATCGCGATCTCGCCGCCCTCCTCCACGCCGGTGTCGTTGCGGACCTTGCCGGTGCCGAACGTGCCTTCCTCCGGCGGCCGGTAGGTGGTGAGCCGGCCGATCGAGGGCAGGAAGTTGCGGGTCGGATCCTCGGCGTAGACGCGGCTCTCCACCGCCCAGCCGTCGAGCGTCACCCGATCCTGCGTGAGCGGCAGCGTCTCGCCGGCCGCCACCCGGATCATCAGCTCGACGAGGTCGACGCCGGTGATCATCTCGGTGACCGGATGCTCGACCTGGAGGCGGGTGTTCATCTCCAGGAAGTAGAACGACTTGTCCTGGCCGGCGACGAACTCGACCGTGCCGGCGGAATCGTAGTCCACGGCCTTCGCCAGGGCGACCGCCTGCTCGCCCATCTTCCGGCGGGTGGCCTCGTCGAGGAGGGGCGAGGGTGCCTCCTCGATGACCTTCTGGTTGCGGCGCTGAATCGAGCACTCGCGCTCGCCGAGGTAGACCACGTTGCCGTGCTTGTCGCCGATCACCTGGATCTCGATGTGGCGCGGATCGGTGATGAACTTCTCGATGAACACCCGGTCGTCGCCGAAGGACGAGGCGGCCTCGGACTTCGCGCGGGCGAAGCCCTCCGCGACCTCGCCCGAGGCGTAGGCGATGCGCATGCCCTTGCCGCCGCCGCCGGCGGACGCCTTGATCATCACCGGGTAGCCGATGCCGTCGGCGATCTCGACGGCGTGCTCGGGGCTCTCGATCACGCCGAGGAAGCCCGGCACCGTCGAGACGTTGGCGGCGGCCGCCGCCTTCTTGGATTCGATCTTGTCGCCCATCGCGGCGATGGCGCCGGCGTTCGGGCCGATGAAGACGATGCCGGCCTCGGCGAGCGCGTTGGCGAAGGCCTCGCGCTCGGACAGGAAGCCGTAGCCCGGATGCACCGCCTGCGCCCCGGTCTGCTTGCAGGCGTCGATGATCTTCTCGATGACGAGGTACGATTGCGCCGCCGCCGCCGGGCCGATGTGGACGGCCTCGTCGGCCATCGCCACGTGGACCGCGTCGCGGTCGGCGTCCGAGTAGACCGCCACGGTCTTGATGCCCATGCGCCGCGCCGTCTTGATGACGCGGCAGGCGATCTCGCCCCGGTTTGCGATCAGGATCTTGTCGAACATCTTTTATCGCGCTCGGGTCTGGTCGTCTTCAGGAAGCGGCTTGGCGTGAGCCGGATAGAGCGTTCCCGATAAAGCAGATCCGCAGGCGACGGAAGCTGTGCCGGCGGCCGATGCCTGGGCGACCGCGGTCAAAAGTTTTTGGTCTCGTTTCAAGCGGCCAGCGCGAAGCGCGGCCGGTCGGTCCTGGCCGGCTCGCGGGTCCAGCGGTTGGCTTCCATCGCGAACACCATCAGCGCCTCGGCGCTCCCCTGCGCCTCCCGGACGACCTCGACGGCGATTCGCGCGCCGGCCGGCGTCGGGCCGGTGAGGCCGGCGAGCGACGCCGAAAGCCAGGCGGCGACCGCGCGGTCGACGTAGCCCGAGGGACGCTCGCCCCAGACCGCGAAGTCGACCACGAGGGCGACCAGCGCGTCGGCGAAGGCCGGATCGGCGTCGGGCACCGCCCGCTCCAGGGCGATCAGCATGTCGGCCTCGTCGCGATGGGCGATGCCGTCCGGCAGCACGTCGCGCAGCAGGGCCTGCACGTCGGCCGACGCGATACGGCCCTCGGCGACGGCATGGTTGCAGAAGTCTTGAAGAGAAACGTTGATCATGACCGAATTCCTCCGCGACCTTTGTTCGGTCGCCGCCTGTCCTCGTGTGTATTGGACTGTAGGAGACGAGATCGTCTTCAGAGGTTAACGGCCAAATCTGAACCGGCGTTCAGGTTAAAGCGTGCTCACGAATGAGCGTTTCGAGAATCTTGCTTTTTTCGAGCGACATGCCGGCATCTGTCGAGACCGCACGATCGTCGCCCGCTCTCCGGGAACGCAGATGAAACGTCACCCGCTCACCGCTATCCCGTCATTCCGGGGCGCCGCAGGCGAGCCCGGAATCCAGAGCCGCCGGCGGTGGCGGATCCGGCTGGCGTCGGCGGCTCTGGGTTCCGGGCTCTGCTTCGCAGCCCCGGAACGACGAGGGGAAACGGACCGAAGGTCGTCCGCCCTCAGCGCACGATCACCGTCGCGCCCACCGGCACGCGGTTGAACAGGTCGACCACGTCGATGTTGCGCATGCGGATGCAGCCGGACGACGCGGCCTGGCCGATCTTCTCCGGCTCGTTGGTGCCGTGGATGCGGTAGAGCGTGTCGCGGCCCTTGTCGGAGAGGTAGAGCGCGCGGGCGCCGAGCGGGTTGCCCGGCCCGCCCTGCATCGGGTGGACGTGCGGCCAGCGCTTGACCATCTCGGCCGGCGGGTTCCAGGCCGGCCATTCCGCCTTGCGGTCGACCGTCGCGGTGCCCTTCCAGCCATAGGCCTCGTCGCCCACGGTGACGCCGTAGCGCATCGCCTTGCCGTCGGGCAGCACGAGGTAGAGCTGCCGCTCCATCGTCTCGATCACGATGGTGCCGGGCTGCTCCTTCGTCGGGTCGGTGACCTGGTAGCGGGCGAAGTGCGGGTCGAACTCGGCGTCCGGCACCAGCGCCATGAAGGCGGTGTCCCGTGCCGACAGGGCCGGATCGGGCACCGCCTTGAAGTTGCAGCCCGAGAGCAGCACGGCACACGCGATGATCGGGGCGAAGCGCATGGCGGGCCTCTCTCGAGTGGGCTTCCGCCGTTCGAACCAGGGTTGACGGAAACTGACCCAAGCATAGGCGGACGAGGCACTTCGGCGTAGCGTCCCGCGTTGCCCGCGGGCACAATGCCAAGCGCTGTTGCCGCTTTGCGACAGGTGCGTCCGCAGCGAGGCGGCGCGCACAGCCGGAGGGATGATCGTGACGACCCTGTACGTGAGCCACCCGGCCGCCCTCGACCACGCCGTGCCCGAGGGGCATCCCGAGCGGCCCGACCGCATCCGCGCGATCGAGCGCGTCCTGGAGAACGAGCGCTTCTCCGGCCTCGTCCGCACCATGGCGCCGCAGGCCGAGGCCTCGGTCGCCACGCTCGCCCACCCCGCCGCCTATGTCGAGGCGATCGTCGCCGCCTCGCCCAAGGACGGGATGGTCGCGATCGATTCGGATACGCTGATGTCCCCGGGCAGCCTGGAGGCGACGCTTCGCGCCGTCGGCGGCGGCATCATGGCGGTCGATGCGGTGATGGGGTGCGAATGCAGCAACGCCTTCGTCGCCATGCGCCCGCCCGGCCACCATGCCGAGCGCACCCGGGCGATGGGATTCTGCTTGTTCAACCACGCCGCCATCGCCGCGCGCCACGCCCGCGCCAAGGGCGCGACCCGCGTGGCGCTGGTCGATTGGGACGTGCACCACGGCAACGGCTCGCAGGACATCTTCTGGGACGATGCCGACGTGATGTACGCCTCGACCCACCAGATGCCGCTGTTTCCCGGCACCGGCGCGGCCTCCGAGCGCGGCGCGAAGGACACCATCGTCAACGTGCCCCTGCGCCCGGGCGACGACGGCGCGGTCTTCCGCGAGGCGTTCGAAGCCGGCATCCTCGCCCGGGTCGACGCCTTCGCGCCCGACGTGATCATCCTGTCGGCCGGCTTCGACGCCCACCACCTCGATCCCCTGGCCAACCTGCGCCTGACCGAAGCCGATTTCGGCTGGGCCACGCGCAAGCTGATGGAGGTCGCCGACCGGCACGCCGGCGGCCGCCTCGTCTCGATGCTGGAGGGCGGCTACAGCCTCGACGGCCTCGGCCGCTCGGTGTCGGCGCATGTCGACGCGCTGATGGGGCGATGAGGGAGAGATCGGGTGCCCTTTCCTCCCCCGAGGAGGGGGGGGATCGTCGGAAAGTGTAGCCAACGATCGTCATCGTCGGGTTTCAGGATAATTCGGCAATCGGAACCGGGATTATGTGGTAATGCCACGCCCGGCGTCGGCCGGCATGGCGGCCGCTCGTCGATGGGGTGGATCGGGTGCGGCAGAGGCGTGGCTACGGGCTGGTTTGGGCGACGGCGATCGGGCTGGCCGGTGTGGCGCTCGTCGCGGCTTTCGCCGGCGACGACGTTCGGCAGGTCGCTTCACGGCTGACGAACCTTTTCGTGGCGCGCGATGCGGCCAGGTCCGCCCCCGCCCCCGTCAAGCCCACGCCATTCGCTGCCCCCCAGCGCACCGCGGTCGAGGGCGGACGCGTCGTCGTGGCGCTCACGCCCGAGGAACGCGCCCGGATCGGCCTCGAGACCGCACGGCGGCAGCCCGAATCGCACCCGATCGAGATCCAGGCCTACGGCAGCGTCCTCGACCTCGCGCGGGTGACGGAGCTCACGAATTCCTACGCCGCCGCGACGGCGCAGCTGCAGACCGCGCAGGCGCGGGTCGAGGTCTCGCGGGCCGCGTTCCAGCGCGCCAAATCCCTCGGGCCCTACACGACGCAGGTTCAGATCGAGACCACCGAGGGCACGTTCCAGACCGACCAGGCGGCGCTCGCCGCCGCGCAGTCGCAGGTGCGGACGCTCAGCGCCACCGCGCAGCAGGAATGGGGGCCGGTGATCGGCCGCGGCATCGTCGAGCGCTCGGTCCTCGTGACCCGGCTGATCGAGCGCGCCGACTTCCTGGTGCAGGTGACGCTGCCGCCCGGGGAGACGCTGAAGGGCCGGCCCGGCGCGGCCTTCGCGGAGGTGCCGCCGCAGAGCGAGCGCGTGGCGCTGCGCTTCGTCTCGGCCGCGACCCGCACCGACCAGCGCATCCAGGGCCTCAGCTCGTTCTACACGGTCTCCGGCGACAGCGGCCTCCTCCCCGGCATGAGCACGCTGGCCTTCATCACCTCGTCGCGGGCCGCCACCGGCGTGCTCGTGCCCGAGGAGGCGGTGGTGCACTGGCAGGGCGGGGCCTGGTTCTACCGCGCGGTCGGCGAGACCGGGTTCGCCCGCCACGCGCTCGGCGCCGACCCCGCGCTCTCGGGCGACGGCTTCGTCGTCGCGGATCTCGCCGGCGAGACCGAGATCGTGATGCGGGGCGCGCAGGCCCTGCTGTCGGAGGAGATGAAGGCCCAGGTGCAGGCCGCCGGTGGCGCGGACGACGACTGAGCCGATGTCGTCCGATCAAAGCCCCGCCGCGCCCGATCCCGTCGGCCCGCAGGCCGCCCTGGTCGCCTTCGCGATCCGCTTCCCCGGCATCGTCGTGGCCTTGGCGCTGGCGTTGCTGGTCTACGGCACCGCCAGCCTCGGCCAGGCGAAGTACGACGTCTTCCCCGAGTTCGCGCCGCCCTCGGTGGTGATCCAGACCGAGGCGCCGGGGCTCAACCCGGAGCAGGTCGAGATCCTGGTGACCCAGACCGTCGAGGTCGCCGTCAACGGGCTTCCCGGCCTCGCCAGCCTGCGGTCGAGCTCGATCCAGGGCCTGTCGGTCATCACCGCCACCTTCAACGCCGGCAGCAGCATCTACCGGGTGCGCCAGCTCGTGACCGAGCGGCTGGCGAGCCTCGCCGGGCGCCTGCCGCAGGGCGTGCTGCCGCCGGCGATGACCGCGCTGACCTCCTCGACCAGCACCGTGCTCCTGGTCGGGCTGACCTCGGAGAGCCGCTCCGCCCTCGACCTGCGCACGATCGCCGACTGGCGGGTGCGCCTGCGGCTGCTCGCGGTGCCCGGCATCGCCCAGGTCTCGGTCTACGGCGGGGCGGTGCGCGCCTTCCAGGTCGAGGTGCGGCCGCACGACCTGATCCGCTTCCGCCTCGGCCTGAACGACGTGCTCGTGGCCGCGCGCAAGGCCACCGGGGTGCGCGGCGCCGGCTTCGTCGACACCCCCAACCAGCGCATCGCCCTCCAGACGGAAGGCCAGTCGGTGACGCCGGAGGAGATCGCCCGCACGGTGCTCGTCAACGAGGGCGGCGCGAGCGTGGTGCTCGGCGACGTCGCCACCGTGGTCGCCGCCCCCGAGCCGCCGATCGGCGCGGCGCTCGTCGACGGCCGGCCCGGCATCCTCCTGATGGTCGGTGCGCAGATCGGCGCCAACACCCTGGAGGCGACGCGCCGGGTCGAGGCGGCCCTCGACGAGCTTCGGCCCGGGCTGGAGCGCGACGGCATCGTGCTGCGCGGCGACCTCTTCCGCCCGGCGAACTTCATCGCCCAGGCCAACGGCAACGTGCTGCAGGCGCTGGCGCTCGGCGGCATCCTGGTCGTCGTGGTGCTGTTCGTGTTCCTGTTCGACTGGCGCACGGCCGTCATCAGCGCGGTGGCGATCCCGCTCTCGCTGCTCGCCGCCGTGCTGGTGCTCGGGGCGATGGGCGAGAGCCTCAACACGATGACCCTCGGGGGGCTGGCCATCGCCATCGGCGAGGTGGTGGACGACGCGGTGATCGGCATCGAGAACGCGGTGCGGCGCCTGCGCGAGAACCGCCGCCTCGCCGTGCCGCTTCCGGTCGCGCGGGTGGTGCGCGACGCGATCCTCGAGGTGCGGGGCGCGGTGGCCTACGCCACCTTTGCCGTGCTGCTGGTGTTCCTGCCGGTGCTGGCGCTCACCGGCGTCGCCGGGCGCCTGTTCGGCCCGCTGGCGCTCGCCTACATCCTGGCGGTGGTGGCCTCGCTCGCGGTGGCGCTCACGGTGACCCCGGCGCTCGCGATGGCGCTGGTCGCGCGCAAGGACCTGCCCGCGCGCGATCCCCCGGTGATGCGGATCGCGCGCGCCGCCTACGCGCGGATGCTTGGGGCCGTCGAGCGGCGCTTCGGCTGGGCGGCGACGGCGGCCGTCCTCCTCACCCTCGCCGGCGCGGCCGCCCTGCCCTTCTTCGGCGGCACCTTCCTGCCGGACCTCAAGGAGGGCCACCTGATCCTGCACATGGCGGCGGCGCCGGGCACCTCGCTGCAGGAATCGCTGCGGCTCGGCGCGCGCATGACCGCCGGGCTCAAGGCGGTGCCCGGCGTCCGCGCCGTGGCGCAGCAGGTCGGACGGGCCGAGGCCGGCCAGGACACGGCCGGCACGCATTACAGCGAGATCCACATCGACCTCGAGCCCGGCCTCGACGGCGCGGCGCAGGGGCGGAGCGAGGCCGGCATCCGCGCGCTGATGGCGGGCACGCCCGGCGCCGCGTTCTCGCTCAAGACCTTCCTCACCGAGCGCATCGAGGAGACGGTCTCGGGCTACACCGCGCCGGTGGTGATCAACGTGTTCGGCGCCGACCTCGACCGGATCGAGGCGGCGGCCCGCGACGTCGCCCGCGAGCTCGCCGAGGTGCGGGGCGCCGCCGACGTGCAGCAGCAATCGCCCGCCGGCCTGCCGCAGATCACCGTGTCCTTGCGCCGGAACGACCTGCGCCACTGGGGCCTCGACGCGATCGAGGTGCTGGAGATCGTCCGTACCGCCTACCAGGGCGACGTGGTCGGCCAGGCCTACGAGGGCAACGCCGTCTTCAACGTCATCGTCGTCCTCGACCGGGCGACCCGCGCGCACCTCACCCGCCTCGGCGACCTACCGCTGCGGACCACGAGCGGCAGCTACATCCGGCTGGCCCAGGTCGCCGACGTCTACGAGACGGCCGGGCGCTACCAGGTCCAGCACGCGGGCGCGCAGCGGGTTCAGGCGGTGACCGCCAACGTGACGGGGCGCGACGTGGCCTCCTTCGTCGAGGCGGCCAAGCGCAAGGTCGCCAAGGAGGTGACCCTTCCGCCCGGCGTCTACGTCGCCTTCGAGGGCGCCGCGGAGACGCAGGCGCGGGCGCGCGCCGACCTGCTGACCTATTCCGCGCTCGCCGGCCTCGGCATCGTGCTGCTGCTCGCGGTGGTGACCGGGTCGGTGCGCAACCTCGTCCTGGTGCTGGTCAACCTGCCCTTCGCCTTCGTCGGCGGCGTGCTCGCCGTGGCGGCGACCGGCGCGGTGGTCTCGCTCGGCTCGATCGTCGGCTTCGTCACCCTGTTCGGGATCAGCTTGCGCAACGCGATCATGCTGATCGTCCATTACGAGCACATGGTCGCCCGCGAGGAGCGCAGCTGGGACGCCGCCACCGCCGCGGAGGGCGCCGGCGACCGGCTGGTGCCGATCCTGATGACCTCCCTCGTCACCGGCCTCGGCCTGCTGCCGCTGGCGCTCGGCGCCGGCGAGCCGGGGCGCGAGATCGAGGGGCCGATGGCGATCGTGATCCTGGGCGGGCTCGTCACCTCGACGGTGCTGAACATCGCGATCCTGCCGGCCTTGGCGCTGCGCTACGGCCGGTTCGTCGCGGACTATCCCTCCAGCGGCTCGTCGCCGAGCATCTCGATCCCGAAGCCCGACAGGCCGACATAGGCGCGGGCCGAGGTCGAGAGGTTGCGGATCGAGACCACGCCGAGGTCGCGCAGGATCTGCGCGCCCAGGCCCACCTCGCGCCACTGGCGCACGCGCTGCGCCTCGGTGCCCTCGTCCGCGACGCGGTTCAGCGGAACCCCGGCGGTGCCGTCGCGCAGGTACACGAGGATGCCGCGGCCCTCCCGCGCGAACCGGCGCATCACCGTCTCGATCTGGCGACCGCCCTCGATCACGTCGGCGACGACGTCCGAGCGATGGAGCCGGACCAGCACGTTGCGGCCGTCGCCGATGTCGCCGTGGACGAAGGCGAATTGCTGGATCGCCTCGAACGGCGTGGTGTAGGCGTAGCCCGTCATCGGGCCGAACTCGGTCTCGACCGGGAAGTGGCCGACGCGCTCGACCAGCTTGTCGCGCGCCTGGCGGTAGGCGATCAGGTCGGCCACCGAGACGCGGGCGAGGCTGTGCGTCTCGGCGAACGCCGCGATCTGCGGCCCCTTCATCACCGTGCCGTCGTCGTTGGCGAGCTCGCAGATCACGCCGACGGGCGGCAGGCCGGCGAGCTTGCACAGGTCGACCGCGGCTTCCGTATGGCCTGAGCGCATCAGCACGCCGCCGTCCCGCGCGATCAGCGGAAAGACGTGCCCGGGGCGGACGAAGTCGTCGGCGCCCATGTTGCCGTTGGCGAGCGCCCGCACGGTGTTGCAGCGCTGCTCGGCCGAGATGCCGGTGGTCAGCCCGTGCTTCACGTCCACCGTGACGGTGAAGGCGGTGCCGAGCGGCGCGTCGTTCGAGGCGACCATCGGGGCGAGGTTGAGGCGGCGCGCCTCCGCGACCGTCACCGGCGCGCAGACGATGCCGCAGGTGTTGCGGACGATGAACGCCATCTTCTCCGGCGTGCAATGGATCGCGGCGACGACGAGGTCGCCCTCGTTCTCGCGATCGTCGTCGTCGGTGACGACGACGATCTCGCCGCGGGCGAAGGCTTCGATGGCGGAGGTGACGGAGATGTGGGGCACGGTTCGGTACTCGAATGGGCTTTGCGTCCGGGGACGGTCGGGCGTCGGGCGCCGACGTGAGGCGCCGAAGTCAGGTGCCGACCTGCCCCCGATGGCGGAGATGGTGGTCGGCGAGCACGCACGCCATCATCGCCTCGGCGACGGGGACGGCCCGGATGCCGACGCAGGGATCGTGACGGCCCTTGGTGATCAGGTCGACGTCGCGGTTGTCGCCCGTGACCGTGCGCCGGGGCGTGAGGATCGACGAGGTCGGCTTCACCGCGAACCGCACCACGATCGGCTGGCCGGTCGAGATGCCGCCGAGCACGCCGCCGGCATGGTTGGCCAGGAACGTCGGGCGCCCGTCGTTGCTCGCGCGCATCTCGTCGGCGTTGTCCTCGCCGCGGAGCGCCGCCGAAGCGAAGCCGTCGCCGATCTCGACGCCCTTGACCGCGTTGATCGACATCATCGCGGCGGCCAGCTCCGCGTCGAGCTTGCCGTAGATCGGCGCGCCGAGGCCGGGTGCCACGCCCTCGGCCACCACCTCGATCACCGCGCCGATCGACGAGCCGTCCTTGCGGATGCCGTCGAGGTAGTCCTCGTAGAATTTCGCGGTCGCCGCGTCGGGGCAGAAGAACGGGTTGGCGCCGACCGCCTCCCAATCCCAGCGCGACCGGTCGATCGCGTGCGGACCCATCTGCACCAAAGCCGCGCGGATCGTGACGCCGGGGATCACCTTGCGCGCGATGGCGCCGGCCGCGACCCGCGCCGCGGTCTCGCGCGCCGACGAGCGCCCGCCCCCGCGATAGTCGCGGATGCCGTACTTGGCGTCGTAGGCGTAGTCGGCATGGCCCGGGCGGTAGCTGTCGCGGATCTCCGAATAGTCCTTCGAGCGCTGATCGGTGTTCTCGATCATCAGCGCGATCGGCGTGCCGGTGGTGAGCTGGCGACCCCCGGTGCGGTCGTCGGCGAACACGCCCGACAGGATCTTCACCTGGTCCGGCTCGCGCCGCTGGGTGGTGAAGCGCGACTGTCCGGGCTTGCGCCGGTCGAGCTCGGCCTGAATCTCCTCGGCCTCCAGCGCCAGCCCGGGCGGGCACCCGTCGACGACGCAGCCGAGGGCGACCCCGTGGCTCTCGCCGAAGGTGGTGACGCGGAACAGGTGGCCGAACGTGTTGTGGGACATCGTGCGCGTGCTCTAGCGCGCGGGCGGCGGAGGCACAAATCGGGGCCGCGTTGCGTCTGCGTCGGGTGGCCGCCTCCCTCCCCCGAAGGGAAGGGAGAGCGTTCGGCGCGACGCCGACTGGCGGCGCCCATGCGGGCGATCAAGCCGGCACCTCCTCGATGGCGCGCGGCTCGGTTTCCGGCACGCCGTTGCGGGCATGGCGGAAGCTCGAGAGCGCCTGGTAGGTCTTCAGCCGCGCCCGCATCAGCGAGCCCAGCGGACGGTGCGCCGCGAGGCTGTGGGCGGGACGGAAGGAGAGCACGTCGTCGGCGTAGGCGCGGCGGGTCTCGCTCGTCGCGTCCTGCGCCGGCAGCACGAGGCGGGCGACGGTGCGGTAGGGGCTGGCCTCCTCCGACCATTCCTTCGAGGCGTCCTCGATCGGCATGTCGTTCAGGTCGAGGCAGAGCTGCACGCGGATCTCGAACACCACCTCCTGGCCGCGGAAGAAGGCCGCGACCGCGTGGCGGAAGGTGTCCGGGTCGTCGCCGGGGTGAAGCTCCTCCTTCGCCAGGGCCTCCTGCGCGGGCGCGGCCGGGAACGCGGCGATCTTGGCGATGTGGTCGCCGTAGCGCAGCGCCGCCTGCGAGTAGTACGGCTCGGCCAGGGGATGCAGCGGCTGGTGTCCGAAGAAATCGAGCAGCGGCGCGCTCTTGCCGGTCACCGCCTTCACGACCGAATCGGCCGCCCGCGCCGTCGCCGAGACCGCGACCTTCACCGCCTCCGGCGCCTTGGTGCCGGCTTCGAGCTGCTTCATGCTGCCGAGGAAGCCCTTCGCGTCCGGGTTCGGGAAGACCGGCCCGGTGGCGAGCACGAAGTCCTGGGTGTCGGCCGCGTGACCGGCGAGCTTCTCGCCGGCGACGCCGAGCACCTTGATCGCCATGCCGCGGTGGGTCGAGACGCTGTCCTTCAGGAGCTCGCCCGGCCCCTGTGCGAACCGCACGATCGCCGGATGCGTGCCCGCCGTCGCGAACAGGCCCTGGGCCAGCTCCCCGGGCAGGTTCGGCAGCACCTGGAGCTCGCCGACGACGATGCCGCTGATCTTGGCGTGCGAGGCGCGCACGGCGTGCTTGTAGCGTGCGGCGGTGGTCTCGCTCTCGCGGGTCATCGAGGCGATGATCTCGTCGATGACGTGGTTTTCGTCGGGGGCCGGGGTTTCGACGTTGTCGTGGTAGCGGATCGGGTTCGCGCGGTCGGTCATGGGGCTCGCTTTGAAGCTCTTCGAGAATCGCTCCAGGGTGAACCGCGCTTGGCGCTCAGGTATCCCGCGGTCGCGCCAGGACGCCGCCGGTCATCGGCTCGCGCACGCCGGTGGTCGACGGAAACGTGATCGGCAGACCCTTGAGCGAGCGCACGGCCAGGTGCGCGAAGGCCTGCGCCTCGAGGAAGGCCGAGGACCAGCCGATGGCGTCGGCCGTCGTGATCTCGGCGCGCAGGTGATAGTTCAAGAGCCGCACCAACTCGCCGTTGCGGGCGCCGCCGCCCGCGACGATCCAGCGGGCCGGGATCTCCGGGGCATGGTCGAGCGCCCGGGCGACCGCGCGGGCCGTGAAGGCGGTGAGCGTCGCCGCGCCGTCCTCGGTCGAGAGCTGGCCCGCGAGCTTGTGCGAGAACCAGTTGCGGTCGAGCGATTTCGGCGGCCGCCGGAAGAAGAACGGGTGCGTCAGCAGCCACGCCAGCAGCGGCTCGTCGGCTCGCCCGCGCGCGGCGGTGCGGCCGCCGTCGTCGAGGTTCTTGCCCTCGCGCTCCTGCATCCACTCGTCGATCAGCGAGTTGCCGGGCCCCGTGTCGAAGGCGATCACGCCGCCCTTCGCGTCGACCAGGGTCGCGTTGGCGACGCCGCCGATGTTGAGGATGCCGTAGGCGCCCTCGAACCCCGAGGCCGCGGCCAGCGCCTGGTGAAACACCGGCACCAGGGGCGCCCCCTGGCCGCCCGCCTCGATGTCGGCGCGGCGCAGGTCGGAGACGACCGGAATGCGCAACCGGTCGGCGAGCGCCTGCCCCTCGCCGATCTGGATCGTGATGCGCTGGTCCGGGCGGTGGATCACCGTCTGGCCGTGGAAGCCGATCACGTCGATGTCGGCGGCCGAGAGCCCGTTCTCGGCGAGAAACTGCTCGACCGCCTGGGCATGCGCCTCGGTGACGAAGGCCTCCGCCTCGGGCAGCCGGCCGGGCCGGTCGCCGGGGGCGACGACGCCCTCGGCGTCCTTGGTGGCGGCGCGCAGCAGGACCTTCTCGTCCTCGGAATAGCCGCGGTAGCCGGTCGGCCCCAGGGGCTCGAGGTAGTTGTTGTGGCCCTTGACCACGTGGACGGCCTCGCCGTCGGTCTCGATCAGGGCGACGTCCACGCCGTCGAGCGACGTGCCGCTCATCAGGCCGATCGCGCGCATCATGGTCATGACCTGCCCCCGTGCCTTTCGCCGGTCGTCCTGCTATGGGTGACCCTCGCAAAACCTCCGATCCCTGCGGGCGCCCGAGATGGCGACGACGACGCGACGGAGGTTTTGCGAGTGACACTCAGCCGCCTCATGCCCTTTTGCGAGCGGACGCGCCAGCGAGCAGGACCGGTCCGGTCCCGTGCCGGAGCCGCCCGCTTCGAACCGAGAAGTCCGAGCCTCCCATGACCGCCGCCGAGCCCTTCGCGCCGAAATCCGAGTTCCTGAAAGTCCTGAGCGAGCGCGGCTACGTCCACCAGTGCTCGGACTTCGCCGCGCTGGACGCGGCCGCGGCCGAGGGGCGGCTCACGGCTTACGTCGGCTACGACTGCACCGCGGCCTCGCTCCATATCGGCCACCTCTTGTCGATCATGATGCTGCACTGGCTGCAGAAGACCGGCGGCCGGCCGATCGCGCTGATGGGCGGCGGCACCACCCGCGTCGGCGACCCCTCGGGGCGCGACGAATCGCGAAAGATCCTCAGCCTGGAGCAGATCGAGGCCAACAAGGCCGGCATCCAGAAGACCTTCGCCCGGTTCCTCGCCTTCGACGGCTCGGCGACCGGCGCGATCATGGTCGACAACGCCGAATGGCTGACCAAGCTGAACTACATCGAGATGCTGCGCGACGTCGGTCGCCATTTCTCGGTCAACCGCATGATGTCGATGGACAGCGTGCGGATGCGGCTGGAGCGCGACCAGGAACTCTCGTTCCTGGAATTCAACTACATGATCCTCCAGTCCTACGACTTCGTCGAGCTGAACCGCCGCCACGGCTGCACCATGCAGATGGGCGGGTCGGACCAGTGGGGCAACATCGTCAACGGCATCGATCTCGGCCGCCGCATGGGCGTCCCGGGCCTGCTCGGGCTGACCTGCCCGCTGCTGACCACCGCGTCGGGCGCCAAGATGGGCAAGACCGCCGCCGGCGCGGTCTGGCTCGATGCCGGGATGCTGAAGCCGTACGATTACTGGCAGTTCTGGCGGAACACCGAGGATGCCGACGTCGCGCGCTTCCTCAAGCTGTTCACCTTCCTCCCGCTGCCCGAGATCGCCGACCTCGCCGCGAAGGGCGGGGCCGGGATCAACGAGGCCAAGGTGCGGCTCGCCACCGAGGCGACGGCGCTGATGCACGGCCGCGAGGCGGCGGACGCCGCCGCCGAGACCGCGCGGAAGACCTTCGTCGAGGGGACGCTGGCCGAGGACCTGCCGAGCGTCACCGTCTCGCGCGACCTCGTCGATGCCGGCCTCGGCGTGCTCAGCGCCTTCGGGCCGGAATACGCCAAGCTGGTGCCGTCCACGAGCGAGGCCCGCCGCCAGATCAAGAGCGGGGGCCTGCGCATCGACGACGTGGTCCTCACCGACGAGCGTGCCGTGCTGCGCACCGCCGACTTCGCCAAGACCGGCGTGATCAAGCTCTCGTTCGGCAAGAAGCGCCACGTGCTGCTGCGCGTGGCGTGACCGCTCGCGGCGAAGCGGGGCCCGGACCGGGCTCGGCTTCGTCTTTATGCGGGGCCGTTCGTCATGCGGGGCCGTTCGTCAGCGGATGCCGCCGCTCGCGGTGATCACCTCGCCGGTGAGCCAGCGCGCGTCGTCGGAGGCGAGGAAGGCGACCACCCGGGCGATGTCGTCCGGCGCGCCGGCGCGGCCGAGCGGGGTCTGCGCGACGAAGCCGGCTTCCATCTCGGATCCGGCGATGCCGGCCGAATGGGTGCCCTCGGTCACCACGTAGCCCGGGCTGACCGTGTTGACCCGGATCCGGCGCGGCGCCAGCTCGTTGGCGAGCACCCCCGAGATCGCGTTGAGGGCGCCCTTCGTCCCGGCATAGACCGCCGCCGTTGGCGTATGCACGTGGGTGATCGCCGACGAGATGTTGACGATGCTGCCGCCCTCGCCGAGGTGCTTGGCGGCCGCCTGGGTCGCCAGCAGCACGCCGAGCACGTTGACGTCGAACAGCTTGCGGTAATGCGCCTCGGTGATCTCCTCGATCGCCGCGAAGTCGTAGACGCCGGAATTGTTGACCAGCACGTCGAGCCGGCCGAATGCCGTCACCGCCGCCTCGATCACCGCTTGCGCCTGGGCGGCCTGGGAGACGTCGCCCTGGACCGCGATCGCCCGGCCGCCGGCCGCGGTGATCGCGGCGACGACCGCCTCCGCGCCGGTTTTGCTCGATGCGTAGTTCACGACGACCGCCGCGCCATCCTCTGCCAGCGCCTTGGCGATGCCGGCACCGATGCCCTTCGATGCGCCGGTCACGACGGCGACTTTGCCTGCGAGCTTGGACATGTATGCTAACCCTCAGCATGGGCCGGCACCGGGATGGCCGCCGTATTCCCATAGTTCGGGATTTCGGAACTAATGTCGCGCGGATCAAGCCCCCATATGCCGAAATCATGAGATCCCTGTTCCATCCCGCGATGGAGGACGTGCGCCCGGACGCGATCCTCCACGCCCTGTCCGATCCGAACCGCGCGGCGATCTTCGCACGGATCATGCGCGCGGGCTGCGTCGAGGCGTGCTCGGCCGTCTCCGCCCTCGGAGACCGGGTGATCCCGAAATCGTCGCTGTCGACCCACTTCAAGGTGTTGCGCGAAGCCGGCTTGATCCGCAGTGCGCGCCACGGCGTGGAGATGCGCAACGAGTCGCGCTACGCTGAGGTCGAGGCGCGCTTTCCGGGCCTGCTCGGCGCGATCATCAACGCCTACGCGTCCGGAGCCTGCGACGGGTCGCCCGGTGCCGGCCCGTCGGCGCCCGCGGCACGCGGCAGCGAAGCGTCGCCCGCGGAGTAGGCCGCCCGCCGGTGGATCGGCTGCCTCAGCGGTCGCCCTGCACCGCCGGGGGCACGCCGTCGGCGAAGTTCGAGCCGCCGCCCGCGCTGAAGAGTTTTCGCAGGAAGCCCGGCGCGACCGCCGAGAGCGGGTTCACGCTGACGTCCGGCGCGTTGAGCTTGCCCGCGACCCGGAAGTTGACCGCGAACAGGCCCTCGTTGTGGCCGCCGCCGAGGAGCGGTCCGATCAGCGGTACCTGCGAGACGATGTTGTTCAGGCCGTAGAGCGGCACGAAGGTGCCGTTGATGTCGGTGCGCTCGCGGGCGGTGTCGAGGAAACCCGACAGCGTGAAGCCCATCGCCGCGTTCGAGATCGCCGCATCGGAGAAGTCGACGCGCGAGCCCGAGCGGACGAAGTTCGCCCGCATCCGGTCGAACGAGACCGCGCTGCCCTGGCCCGCGACCGTGCGCTTGCGCCCGCGGGCATCGACGGTCTCCACCGTCTCCGGTCCCTGGGCCATGATGCTGGACAGGGCCGGCTCGTTGCGCAGCGCGAACTCGCGGATCTGCACCACGCCGGCCTGCGGCCCGTCGCTCAGCACGATGCCGAGATTGAGCCGGCCGCCGTACATCCGCCGGTAGACGTCGACGAAGCGCAGCGTCGCGCCGGCATCGCCGGATTCGATCGCCAGCGTCGGCGTGCCGCGCTCGCCCTTGGTCACGCTCGCGACGAAGGGGGCGGAGCGGAACTTGCCGCTCATCGCCGCCGCGCGCACGTCCTTGCCGCGCATGGACAGCTTCACGCTGGCGTTGGTCAGCGCCTCCTCGTTGAAGCCGGTGAGGATGCCGAGCTGGATGTCGGCGTCGATGTCCTTCGGGTTGGCGTCCCGCTGCGACTTGCCTTCGGGCGCGGTCAGCATCTTCAGGAACGGGCGCGCGTCGGCCACCGCCCCCTTCACCGCGACGCGGTAGCCGTTTCCGTTGCGATCCAGCGTGACGCGCATGTCGTCGCCGGGCGAGAGCTTGAGGTTGGTCAGGTCCGCCCGCTCGAGGCCGCCCTCGCCGGTGATCGAGGCGCTGCCGCGGGCCGTGGTCGAGCCGGCATCGAGGGCGATGTCGCGCAGGTCCATCCCCGGGCCGGTATCGACCAGGGAGAAGGTCAGGCGCCCGGCCTTGCCCGCGGCCTTGCTTAGGCCCGGCAGCAGGCCGTCGATCCCGGCGCGGGCGAGGTCGGCCTCGACCCGGATCGGGGGTTTCGTGGCGCCGGCCTTGACCAGCGGGATGGTGGCCTTGACCGCGATCGGGCCGCTCAGCTGGGGGGCCGTCGGCAGGCCCTTGCGCGCCCGCAGGGCGTCGTCGACGGTCAGGTTCACCAGCACCTCGCCGGTGCCGCCGGTCTTGGCCTGATGCATGTCGATCGAGACCGGCGCGCCCGACAGCTTGGCGTCGCCCTTCAGGGTGAAGCCGCGCGGGTCGTAGGTCACGGCGAAGCGGCCGGCTTCGAGCTTGTCCTTGCCGACGACCTTGTCGACGGCGAGGTCGTTCAGCGTGCCCGAGACGCCGACCGGCAGGTCGGGCAGGTCGGGGATGTGCTTGAGGTCGAGCGGGAAGCCGATGCGCAGGTCGGCCTGGCCCTTCACCGTCGACGGGTCGAGATCGACGCCCGACAGCGCCTTGAACATCTTGGTCTGCAGCAGGGCCGCCAGCGCGTCTGCGCCGCCCGACAGGCGAAGGCCGATATCCGCCACGACCTTGTCGGGCGAGATCTCCGGGATGACGAAGGCGCCCTCGGTGATGTTCAGCGCGCGCCCGTCGGCCATGCGGATGTCGGCGGTGACGTTCCTGATCCGGGTCGAGCGCCCGGTGATCGTGCCGGCGACGTTGCCTCGGGTCAGCGGCGGCGCGTCGGGCGAGACCTCGAGCGTCGCGTCCGAGACACGGAAGTCGATATGCACCGCGTTGTCCGGCATCGGGTCGCCCCGCGTCGCCGCGGCGAGCTCGGCGCCCGACATGTCGACGGTGATGTCGACCGCCTCGATGCGGGCGGCGCGCAGCTCGTCGACGAGGTAGTTGCGCGCCCCCGGCGCGATGTTCTCCGGCCAGAGCCGCAGCGCCGTGCGGGCCTCGCTGTCGCTGGCGGTGACGTGGAGCGTGAGGCCGTCGTCGTCGGCGGTGGTGCCGAGGGTGCCGGACATGTTGCCGTGGATGCCGTCGCCGCTCATCGCGAAGCTGTCGATCGCGACGCCGCCGGCGCGGCCGGTGAGGTGCCCGTCCATCGCCGCGATGGTGATCGGCTTGTCCTTGGGGGCGGCGCCCCGGAGCGTCGCGTTCCGACTCGACAGGGTCGCGGTCCAGGCGAAGTCCTCGCCCGGCTTGGCCACGGCCCAGGTGCCGGTGAGGTTCACCGCGTTGCCGGCGCCGAGGTAGTCGAGCCCGTCGAGCGTCATCACCCGGGCGGTCTCGTCCCAGCTCACCGTGGCCTTCAGGCTCTCGACGGTGACCGGGTTGAAGTCCTTCTCCTCGACGAGGAAGGTGCCGTCGCTGGTGCGCAGCGTCGCCTTCATCGCCTCGATGCGGCCGCCGTCGAGGGCGACGTCGGCCCGCGCCGAGAGCTTCAGGTCGGTGGTGATCGGCAGCTTCGACTGGCCGGAGAGCAGCAGCAGGTCGGTGGCCGGCAGGTCGTCGAGGGTGATGATCCCGGTGCGGCGCGGGCCGCCGGCCTCGCGCAGGGTGCCGCCGAAGCGCCATTGCCCGTGCGGCCCGTCGATGCGCAGCTCGAACAGGCGCGCGTCCTGGTTCGGGTCCCGGCCGAACAGGCCGTTGACGTGCTCGAACACCGCGCGCTCGCGGGCGTCGTCGTCGATCAGCGTGAGGCGGGCATTGGTGATGCGGGCGCGATCGAGCGCGCCGACGACGCCGGCGGAGTCGAGCACGACGCCGAAGATCGAGGCCGTTGCGGCCGAGAGCGGCGAGACCATGCCGCGCGCCGCGTCCACGCTCGGCGGCGTGTGCGGCGAGGCGTCGCCCGGATGCGCCGGCTCGGCGGCCGCGAAGGCGATCGAGCCGTCGCGGTGGACGAGCGCCGTCATCTGCACGTCGCGGAACTCGATCGAGCGCGGCGTCGGCGCGAGCTTCAGCAGGCTCCAGGGATCGATGCTGACGAGGGCGAGCGGCGCGCGGACCACGAGGGCGCCCTGCGGGTTGCGGATATCGAGCCCGCTGACGCGCAGCGCCAGGGCGTTCTCGGAGTCGAGCTCGAGGGTGCTGTCGCGCAGGCTGATGCGCCAGCCCGGCCCGATCCGGTCGGCGAGCGCCGACGACACCCGGGCCGACAGGCCGTCGATCTGCAGGGGCCCGTATGCGAGGCGCATGACCCCGCCCCCGAGGCCGAGGCCGAGCACGACGACGAGGGCGGCGGCCGTCCACAGGCAGCGCCGCGTCCAGCACCGAACGGCCTTGCGCGTCTGCCCGCCGCCGGGCGTATCCTCAGGCCGGGCCTCTTCCTCAGGCATGAAGACCTTGCATCGGCGCGTCCGCTGTTTCGCAACGTGCGCTCATTCTAGGACGCAACCTCGTGACGACGCGTTTCCGGAGCGTGTCCGGCTCTCGCGCCCGAAGCGCGGGCATCGGATGGTCCGGCACCGCGCCAAAGCACACCATCAATCGGCCGAAAGGATGGCACGATGCCCCTCGCCCAAGGCGAACGCGCTCCCGACTTCACCCTTCCCGGCTCCGGCGGCAAGACGCTCCAGCTCGGCGAGCACGTCGGTCACAAGATCGTGCTCTACTTCTACCCGAAAGACGACACCAGCGGATGCACTCTGGAGGCGCAGGCCTTCAACGCGAGGCTGGCCGACTTCGACGCGGCCGACGCCGTCGTGATCGGGGTCTCGCCCGACCCGGTGAAGAGCCACGACAAGTTCGCGTCCAAGCACGACCTCGCCTTCCCGCTCGCCTCCGACGAGGGCAAGGCGATGCTCGAGGCCTACGGCGTCTGGGTCGAGAAGAGCATGTACGGGCGCAAGTACATGGGCGTCGAGCGCACCACGATGCTGCTCGACCGAGACGGTCGCATCGCGCGGATCTGGCCGAAGGTGAAGGTGCCGGGCCATGCCGAGGAGGTGCTCGAGGCCGCCCGCGCCCTCCCCTGAGCCGATCCCGCATCCCGCGGGAGGCATGAGGGTTCTCGGTTTCTTAACCCTGCCGGCCTTCGATGGCGCCCTCGGCATCGGGCCCGAATCGATGACCCCTTCCGCCAGCCTTCCGCACCGCAGGAGCCGGCTTCTCGCCGCTGCCCTTCTCGTCACCGGCCTGTGGGCCGCCGGCGCGAGCGGGCTGGTGCTGTTCCACGACGACATCCTCGCCGGGTTCGTCGCGCGGCAGGGCGCGATGCAGGCGGCCTACGAGGCGCGCCTCGCCGCGTTGCGGGCCGAGCTCGACCGCGGCGGCTCGGCGCGGGCGGAGGCGCAGGTCGCCGTCGCGGCGCGCCTCGACGGGCTGACGGCGCGCCAGAACGATCTGGAGCGGCGGCAGGCCGTGCTCGCCCGCCTCGCGCGGCCGGACGACGCGTCGTCCGACCCGATCGATCCGCCGACTACCGGTTCGCTGCCCGGCCCATCCTCGGCGGGCGAGAGCGAGCTCGGCCTGCGCGGGGTCGAGGCGCGGCCCGGGCGTCGCAGCGCGCGCGAGACCGACCTGCAGGTTGCGGCCCTCGCCGGGCGGCTCGACGGCCTCGCGGCGGCGCAGGTGCTCGGGCTCGACCGCATCACCGAGCGGGCGGCGAGCGATCTCGGACGCCTGCGCCGCGCCCTGGAGCGGACCGGAATCGACCTGCAGCGTCCGGCCGCGGCGGGCCTGGGCGGGCCGCTCGTGCCGATCGATCCGAGCCCGTTCGCCGACGCCCTCGCGGTCGCGTCCCGCACCGTCGGCGATGCCCAGGCGCTGCGCCGGCTCGCCGCCCGCCTGCCGCTCGACCGCCCGCTGCCGCGCGACCGCGGCGTGGCCAGCACCTTCGGGCCGCGGCTCGACCCGTTCACGCGGGGGCTCGCGCTGCATACCGGGCTCGACCTGAAGGCGGAGATGGGCGAGCCCGCGCTGGCCACCGCGCCCGGGCGCGTCGTCACGGCGGAGGCCACCGGCGGCTACGGCAACATGGTGGAGATCGACCACGGCCACGGCGTGGTCACGCGCTTCGCGCACCTGTCGCGCATGGCGGTACGGGCCGGCCAATGGCTCCGCGCCGGTGATCTAGTCGGCCGCGTCGGCTCGACCGGGCGCTCGACCGGCGCGCACCTGCACTACGAGACCCGGATCGACGGCGAGCCGGTCGACCCGCTGGGGTTCCTGGAGGCGGGGCGCGAACTCGTCGAGGGCGGTGGGCCCTGACGTCGCGGCCGGCGCGACGTCGCGTGTCCCGCCATTCCGGGGCGCCCGAGGCGAGCCCGGAATGGCAAGCGTTAGATGGACGAAGGACGGTTCCCGTCCTGCCGCCTCAGTCGATGTCCTCGACCTTCTCCGTCGCCCCGTACAGGCGCTGCGCCAGCGACGCCTCGATGAAGGGGTCGATGTCGCCGTCGAGGACCTCGTCCGGGTCGGTCGACTGCGTGCCGGTGCGCAGGTCCTTCACGAGCTGGTAGGGCTGCAGCACGTAGGAGCGGATCTGGTGGCCCCAGCCGATGTCGGTCTTGGAGGCGGCCTCGGCGTTGGCCTTCTCCTCGCGCTTCTTCAGCTCGGCCTCGTACAGGCGGGCGCGCAACATGTTCCAGGCGGTCGCCCGGTTCTTGTGCTGCGAGCGCTCCTGCTGGCACGCCACCACGATCCCGGTCGGGTTGTGGGTGATGCGCACCGCCGAGTCGGTGGTGTTGACGTGCTGCCCGCCCGCGCCCGACGACCGGTAGGTGTCGATCCGGCAGTCGGATTCCTTGATCTCGATCTCGATCCGGTCGTCGATTACCGGGTAGACCCAGACGGAGGCGAAGCTGGTGTGCCGCCGCGCGCTCGAATCGTAGGGCGAGATGCGCACCAGGCGGTGAACGCCGGACTCGGTCTTGAGCCAGCCGTAGGCGTTGTGGCCCTTAATCAGGAGCGTCGCGCCCTTGATCCCGGCCTCTTCCCCGTCGGACCACTCGACGATGTCGACCTTGTACTTCCGGCGCTCGGCCCAGCGGCCGTACATGCGCTGGAGCATGTTGGCCCAATCCTGACTCTCGGTGCCGCCGGCGCCCGCATGGACCTCGAGATAGGTGTCGAAGCCGTCGGCCTCGCCCGACAGCAGCGTCTCGACCTGACGGCCGGCCGCCTCCTTCTCGACGGTGAGGATCGTGGCCTCGCCCTCGCGGATCGAGGCCTCGTCGCCCTCCGTCTCGCCGAGCTCGATCAGCATCGCCCCGTCGTCGAGGTCCTGCTCGAGCTTGCGGATGGCGGCCACGGCCTCGTCGAGCTGCTGGCGCTCGCGCATCACCTTCTGCGCGGCGTCGGCGTCGTTCCACAGTTCCGGGTTCTCGGACGCCGCATTCAGCTCCGCGAGTCGTTTATCGACGGTATCCCAGTCAAAGATGCCTCCTCAGCAGTCCGATCGACTGCTTGGCGGCATCCGAGGCTTGCTCGATCTCGGCGCGCATTTCGAGGGTGTGTCGCTTGTGTCGGGGGCTCAAAGAGGTCGAGCGGGGTGATACCGGCGGCGGGCGCTCCTGTAAACGGCTCCCATCCCATGGCGCGTGCCGAGCTCATGCGACGCTCCCACCCGCGCCGACCCGTGAAACCACGGCCGCCTCGTGCGTTGACCGGGGATTTTCACCCCAATCGGGAGGGACGCGCGATGACCAAGGCCGAGAACAAGGATTCGCGGGACGACGCCGAGCACGACCGCGAGCAGACCCGGAAGGAGTTCGACGCGGCGGTGAACATGACGCCCGCCGCCTTGAGGAAGCATCTCGACTCCGACGCCAGCAAGTCGGTCGGGCAGAAGTCCGGCGGCGGCGAGGCCACCGGGCACAAGGAGGGGCGCCGCATCCTCGAGATCAAGGCCAAGAAGAAGGCCGACCTCACGGACGACGATTACGGCCACATGCGCAAGGTCGTCGGCTACGTCCGCCGGCACCTCGCGCAGGGCGGCAAGTCGCGCAACGATCCCGACTCGGCCTGGGCGCTGTCGCTGATGAACTGGGGCCACGACCCGTCGAAGGACTGAGCCGGATCGCGCGGCGCGTTGGAAAAACAGCGCGCCGCGTCGAGCCCGTCAGTGCTGGCCGTAGCCGGCGATCCAGGCCGGTGCCAGCACGTAGCGCCGCTTAACGCGGGGATCGGTGCGGCCCTCCATGAGGCCGCTGTCGTAGTAGTTGAAGCCGGTGATGCCGTAGCCGCCGCCGTTCATCACCTGCGGCACGGCGATCGCCGGCACCGCGAGGTCGGGGCGCGCGGGCGGGACGATCGGGCGGTTGGCGCCGTCGACCTGCAGCACGGTGGGGCCGTCCGGACCCTGGAACACGTAGGCCCCGGACTGGGCCTGGGCGGCACCGACACCGGCGAGCGCGAACAGGCCGGCGGCGAGGCCGTGTCGGAGGAAGGTGTTCATCGCGTGCTCCGTCGCTGAGGGGCGGGTTCGATCGTCGGGGCATCATGCCCGATGCGCGGCCGCGTGTCCGTCGCCGCGACGCGCCGGCCGCGGCATCGCCCCCGGAAAAACCGACCGGAAGCCCCGGTCGGTCGGCTCTCGATCAGCCTCGATCAGCCCTTGGAATGCAGCACGACCGCCGGCTGCCGGGCGATCGGCTTGCAGGTCGTGTCGAAGGCGTTCAGCACCAGCGGGCGCGAATCGCAGGCGAAGGCCGCATCGGGGCCCGGCGCCGGGATCGGGTCGCGGGCGACGATCGGGTTCGGCGCGCAGGCCGAGGCGGCTGCCGCCAGCAGCAGGGCGGCGGGCAGGGACAGGCGACGCATGCAAGCCTCGGGGACGCGAGTGCGGATCATTGCCGCCGACCCTGCGCACGGGGCCGGCGGGTGACAAGCACATGCAGCACACCCATCGCGCTTTGGCCGGGCCTGTCGCCCCGCCGCAACAATCGGGATCAGGCGCTCTTGGCCAGCGGCACGACGTTGTGCAGCGTCTTGTCCGCGGTCTCGAGGAAGCGGCGGACGTTGCGGGCCGCCTGGCGGATGCGCTGCTCGTTCTCGACGAGGGCGATGCGGACGAAGTCGTCGCCGAACTCGCCGAACCCGATGCCGGGCGCCACCGCGACGTCCGACTTCTCGAGGAGGAGCTTCGAGAATTCGAGGCTGCCGAGCGCCTTGAACTTCTCCGGGATCGGCACCCAGGCGAACATCGAGGCGGCGGGCGCCGGGATCTTCCAGCCGGCCTTGCCGAAGGACTCGACCAGCGCGTCGCGGCGCTTCCTGTAGATCGCCCGCATCTCGTGGATGCAATCGTCCGGCCCGTTGAGCGCGGCGGTGGCCGCGACCTGGATCGGCGTAAAGGCGCCGTAATCGAGATAGGACTTCACCCGCGACAGCGCGGCGAGCAGGCGCTCGTTGCCGACGGCGAAGCCCATGCGCCAGCCGGCCATCGAATAGGTCTTCGACAGCGAGGTGAACTCCACCGTCACGTCGATCGCACCCGGCACCTGCAGCACCGAGGGCGGCGGCTCGCCGTCGAAGTACACCTCGGCATAAGCGAGGTCCGAGAGCAGGATGATCTCGTGGCGCTTCGCGAAGGCGACGAGGTCCCGGTAGAAGTCGAGCGTCGCCACGTAGGCCGTCGGGTTCGACGGGTAGCAGACCACCAGGGCCACCGGCTTCGGGATCGAGTGCGCCATGGCGCGCTCCAGCGCCGGGAAGAACGCGGGCGTCGGCTCGGCCGGGACGGAGCGGATCACGCCGCCCGCCATCAGGAAGCCGAAGGCGTGGATCGGGTAGCTCGGGTTCGGCACCAGCACCACGTCGCCCGGCGCGGTGATCGCCTGCGCCATGTTGGCGAAGCCCTCCTTCGAGCCGAGGGTGGCGACCACCTGGGTGTCGGGGTTCAGGCTCACGCCGAAGCGGCGCTGGTAATAGCCCGCCTGGGCGCGGCGCAGGCCGGCGATGCCCTTCGAGGCCGAGTAGCGGTCGGTGCGCGGGCGCCCGGCCGTCTCGCACAGCTTGGCGATGACGTGCTTGGGGGCATCGAGGTCCGGGTTGCCCATCCCGAGGTCGATGATGTCGGCGCCGTTGGCGCGGGCGGCGGCCTTGATCCGATTGACCTGCTCGAACACGTAGGGGGGCAGGCGCTTGATGCGGTGAAAATCGGTCATGGCCATCTGTCCATCGGCGCGGATCCCGTGGGGCGGCACTGGCGGCCCCGACGGGTGGCGGTCGGCCTCTCTAACATCGAAGCGGCCTGCCGCCGACCCCGAATATCGGCCTTATTGTGCCGGCTGGGCCGGCGCGCTCGCCGGCTTCGTCGCCTTGCCGGCGCTCTCCGCGGCCCGACCCCGCGATTCGTTGCGGCCGCGGGCGCCTTCGAGCTCGGCTTCCAGCGCCTTCTGGCTCTCGGCCGACTTCGCCCGCACCGGACGCGCCGGAGCGGAGACGCCGACCGGCATGAACTCGGTCCCGCCCTTCGGCCGCGAGTTCGCCACGAAGTCCGGCGCGGCGACGGTTTTCGGGCCGTAGCCGGCCTCGACCGCCAGCGTCTTGATCGGCGAGAGGTCGGAGGAGCAGGCGCCCGTGGCCGCCGCCGCGCAGAGCGCGAGCGTGCCGAGGAGGCGCCGGAACGCGATGCCCTGCGCTGCGGAGCCGGACGGATTCGACGGCCTGCCCGGAGAAGTCGTGCCGGGATCCGGAACCTTGTCGCAAGTTGAGGTCATGCCGCAGTTATATCGCCGTTCGCGCCTGCCGCGCTGGGCAAATTCGGGGTTGGCGCGTTAATTTGGCGGAAACGAGGCTCGGACCGCCCTCCGGGGCGGGTGCTCGGGTCCGCCCGCGCTGCCGGCGCGGACGAAGCCAGGGAGTGGATCACGCGTGACGACGCAGCCGACGACGCCCGCGATGCTCGATTTCGAGGCCCTCTCGCGCAATGCGGGCCAGTTCATGGAACAGCTCGGACGGGCCGCCGCGCGCTACGTCGCTCCCGAGGACGGCCTGCCGGTCCAGCCCAAGCCGCCGCAGGAGGCGAGCGAGCTCGTGCGCACCCTCGGCACCGTGGCCGAGACGTGGCTTTCCGATCCGAAGCGGACGCTCGAGGCGCAGGCCAAGCTCAGCGAGGCCTTCGTCGCCCTGTGGGGCACGACGTGGATGCGCCTCCAGGGTCAGGAGGCCGAGCCGGTGGCGCAACCCGAGCCGAAGGATGCGCGGTTCGCCGACGCCGAATGGTCGTCGAACCCGTACTTCGACTTCATCAAGCAGGGCTACCTGATCACCACCCGCTGGGCCGAAGGCCTGGTGAACGAGGCCGAGGGCATCGACGAGCACACCCGCCACAAGGCGCAGTTCTACCTGCGCCAGCTCGCCGGCGCGCTCTCGCCCTCGAACTTCGTGATGACCAACCCCGAGCTGATCCGGCACACGCTGCAGGAGAACGGCGCCAACCTCGTCCGCGGCATGAAGATGCTGCAGGAGGACATCGAGGCCGGCGCCGGCGAGCTGCGGGTGCGCCAGACCGACCGGAACGCGTTCGAGTTCGGCGTCGACGTCGCGGTGACGCCCGGCGAGGTGGTGTTCCGCAACGACCTGATGGAGCTGATCCAGTACGCGCCGCGCACCGAGACGGTGCTGAAGCGCCCGTTCCTGATCGTGCCGCCGTGGATCAACAAGTTCTACATCCTCGACCTGAATCCGGCGAAAAGCCTGATCGGCTGGATGGTCGACCAGGGCCTCACCGTCTTCGTGATCTCCTGGGTCAACCCGGACGAGCGCCACCGCGACAAGGACTTCGAGTCCTACATGCGCGAGGGCATCGAGGCGGCGATCGACGCGATCGGCGTCGCCACCGGCGAGACGGAAGTGGCGGCGGCCGGCTACTGCGTCGGCGGCACGCTGCTCGCCGTCACGCTCGCGATGCAGGCCGCCACCGGCAACAAGCGCATCAAGAGCGCGACCTTCCTGACCACGCAGGTCGACTTCACCCATGCCGGCGACCTCAAGGTCTTCGCCGACGAGGGGCAGATCCGGCAGATCGAGACCCAGATGGCCGAGCGCGGCTACCTCGACGGCGCCAAGATGGCCAACGCGTTCAACATGCTGCGGCCGAACGACCTGATCTGGTCCTACGTCGTCAACAACTACGTCAAGGGCAAGCCGCCGAGCGCCTTCGACCTGCTGTACTGGAACGCCGACGCCACCCGCATGCCGGCGGCCAACCACGCCTTCTACCTGCGCAACTGCTACCTCGAGAACAACCTCGCGCAGGGCCGGATGGTGCTCGGCAACATCCGCCTCGACCTGAAGAAGGTGACGGTGCCGGTGTTCAACCTCGCCACCCGCGAGGACCACATCGCGCCGGCGATCTCGGTGTTCGAGGGCTCGTCGAAGTTCGGCGGCCCGGTGGACTACGTGCTGGCCGGCTCCGGCCACATCGCCGGCGTCGTCAACCCGCCCTCCAAGCCGAAATACGGCTACTGGACCGGCGGAAAGGCGGAAGGGCGCCTGGAGGATTGGCTCGGGGCCGCCACCGAGACCAAGGGCTCGTGGTGGCCGTACTGGTTCAAGTGGCTCGAGGCGCAGGCGCCCGAGCGTGTGCCCGCCCGCAAGCCCGGCGGCGACGCGCTGCCCTCGCTGGCGCCCGCCCCCGGCACCTACGTGCGCATGAAGGCCTGAGCGTCGGCTTGACCCACCTGCCGCGGCGACCACCTTCCGCGTCAGGATCGTTCGAAACGGGGGGCGCACATGAAGCTGGTTCGGCACGGAGCGACGGGAGACGAGAAGCCGGGCCTGATCGACGGAAACGGCGGCCTGCGCGACCTGTCCGCGGTCCTGCGCGACATCGCCGGGCCCGGGCTCTCGCCCGAAGCGCTCGACCGCCTGCGCGTGATCGACCCGGAGACGCTGCCGCTCCTGGCGGCTTCGACCCGGCTCGGCCCATGCGTCGGCGGCACCCGCAACTTCGTCGCGATCGGCCTGAACTTCGCGGATCACGCCGCCGAGACCGGCTCGCCGATCCCGTCCGAGCCGATCGTCTTCAACAAGGCGCCGTCCTGCATCGTCGGCGCCAACGACACGGTGATCATCCCCAAGGGATCGGCCAAGACCGACTGGGAGGTCGAGCTCGCCGTGGTGATCGGCTCCCGCGCCTCCTACGTCCACGCCAACGAGGCGCTCGACTACGTGGCGGGCGTGTGCATCTGCAACGACGTTTCCGAGCGCGAATGGCAGATGGAGCGCGGCCCGACCTGGACGAAGGGCAAGGGCTGCCCGACCTTCGGGCCGCTCGGCCCGTGGCTCGTGACCATCGACGAGATCCCCGACCTCGGCAACCTCGCGATGAGCCTCGACGTGAACGGGCAGCGGATGCAGACCGGCTCGACCGCGACGATGATCTTCGACGTGCCCCAGCTCGTCGCCTACGTCTCGCATTTCATGATGCTCGAGCCCGGCGACATCATCACCACCGGCACCCCGCCCGGCGTCGGCCTCGGCATGAAGCCGCCGCGCTATCTCAAGGCCGGCGACGAGATGATCGTGCGCATTGAGGGGCTGGGCGAGCAGCGCCAGCCGGTGATCGCCTTCGACGACTGGACCGCGAAGGTCTCCGCCGGCGAGCCCACGAACTGACGCTTTTCCTCGATGGCTGCGGTCGTGCCGCCACGACGGACGGCGATCCGCTCTCGACTTCGTGAACGTCCTCTGCACAGAAGGCTCTGTACCTCGGAGGACGCCGTCACGTGAGCATCGGTCTGATCGCCCTTCTCGACGACATCGCCGGGATCGCCAAGGTCGCCGCGGCCTCGCTCGACGACGTCGCCGCCCAGGCGGCCAAGGCCGGCGTGAAGGCGGCCGGCGTGGTGATCGACGATGCGGCGGTGACGCCGCGCTACGTCGTCGGCTTCGCCGCCGAGCGCGAGCTGCCGATCGTCGGCAGGATCGCGCTGGGGTCGCTGCGCAACAAGCTGCTGTTCCTGCTCCCGGCCGCCCTGGCGCTCGGCGCCTTCGCGCCCTGGGCGATCACGCCGCTGCTGATGCTCGGCGGCGCCTACCTCTGCTACGAGGGCGCCGAGAAGGTCTACGAGGCGCTGTTCCCGCATGCCGGCCACGCCGACGACACCCCGCGCGATGCCGCCGGCGACGGCCGGGCAATGGAGGACCGCAAGGTCTCGGGCGCGATCAAGACCGACTTCATCCTCTCGGCCGAGATCATGGCGATCACCCTGGCGGCGCTGCCCGACGGCGGCGTCGCCACGAAGGCCGCCGTGATGGCGCTGGTGGCCGTCGGCATCACCGCCTTCGTCTACGGCGCGGTGGCGCTGATCGTGAAGGCGGACGACGCCGGTCTGGCGATGGCGGCGAGCACCTCCACCTCCGCGTTCGGCGGCGTCACCCGCGCGCTCGGCCGGGGCATCGTCACCGGGATGCCGCCGTTCCTGGCCCTGCTCGCCATCGTCGGCACGGCGGCGATGATCTGGGTCGGCGGCGGCATCCTGGTCCACGGGCTCGAGACCTACGGCCTGCCGCAGGTCGCCCACGCCCTGCATGCGGCCTCCGAAGCGGTCGCCGGCCTGCTGCCGCCCGCCCTGTCCGGCCTTGCCGAATGGCTGGTGACGGCCGCCGGCTCCGGTCTCGTCGGCCTCGTCGTCGGCGGCCTGCTGATTCCGCTGACGAGCTTCGTGATCGCGCCGGCCTGGCATGGCCTGTCGCGCCTGCGCGGTGCGGCGGCCTGAGCCGGACGGCTTGATTTTCGCCCGCGGATTCGCCTCATGGGCGCATGATGCAGCCGACCCCGCTCCCCGCCGCCCCCGCCATCCGCCACGACTGGACGGTCGAGGAGATCCGCGCGATCCACGACCTGCCGCTGCTCGACCTCGTGTTTCGCGCCGCCTCCGTGCACCGGGCCCACAACGATCCGGCCGACATCCAGCGCGCCTCGCTCCTGTCGATCAAGACCGGCGGCTGCCCCGAGGATTGCGCCTACTGCCCGCAATCGGCCCATCACAAGGGCACCGGCATGGCCAAGGAGCGCCTGATGCCGGTCGACGCGGTTCTGCGCGAGGCCGCCGAGGCGAAGGCGGCCGGGGCGCATCGGTTCTGCATGGGCGCCGCCTGGCGCCAGCCGAAGGACGGCCCGGAATTCGACGCGGTGCTGGCCATGGTCCGCGGCGTGCGCGGCCTGGGCATGGAGGCGTGCGTCACCCTCGGCATGCTGACGCCGTCCCAGGCCGGGCGGCTCGCCGAGGCCGGGCTGACCTCCTACAACCACAACCTCGACACCGGCCCGGACTTCTACGAGGACATCATCTCAACCCGGACCTACGCCGACCGGCTCCAGACCCTAGATAACGTGCGCGAGGCCGGCATCGGCCTGTGCTGCGGCGGCATCGTCGGCATGGGCGAGGGCGTGACCGACCGGGCCGCGATGCTCCAGGTGCTCGCCAACCACGCGCCGCATCCCGAGAGCGTGCCGATCAACGCCCTCGTCGCCGTCGAGGGCACGCCGCTGGAGGACCGCCCGCCGGTCGACCCGCTCGACCTCGTGCGGATGTGCGCGACCGCGCGGATCGTGATGCCGAAGGCGCGGGTGCGCCTCAGCGCCGGGCGCAAGGGGCTGACCCGCGAGGCGCAGATCCTGTGCTTCCTCGCCGGCGCCAACTCGATCTTCTACGGCGAGCGCCTGCTGACCACCGCCAACAACGAGACCGATTCCGACGCCGCCCTGCTGCGCGACATCGGCATCACGGTGGCCGCGCCCATGATGGAAGCCGCCGAGTAGGCCTCAGGCCTCGGCGTCCGGCAGCACGATCCGGAACCGGGTGCCCTCGGCGGCGGGGTCGAGCGACAGCGTCCCGCCGTTCAGCCGCACGAGCTCGGAGGCGATGGCGAGGCCGAGCCCGGTGCCGCCCGAGCGCATCGAGCCCTGGAAGGCCTCGAACAGGTGCTCCTTCGCCCGCGCCGGCAGGCCGGGACCGTTATCGGCCACCAGGATCGTCACCGCACCGGCGCATTCGCGCCCGGCCGTGATCCGCACCTCCGGCGAGGCCACGTTCGCCTCGGTGAAGTCGTGCGCCTGCACGGCGTTGCGCACTAGGTTTCCGATCGCCCGCCCGATCTGCTCGGAATCGGCGAACACCGTCAGCTCGGGGGCGACCTCGGTCACGACCCGGACGCGGCCGTGGGCGGAGAGCGCCGCGAGATCGGCGAGTTCCGCCAGGACCGGGGCCAGCGCGAACGCGCGGCTGCGCGGCGTGCGCTCGGCGGCGCGGCCGTAGGCCAGCGTCGCCTCGCAGAAGCGGATCGCCCGCCCCAGCGTCGCGACGAGGCGCGGCGCCACGCGCTGCACCGTCGGGTCCGAGGTTTCCTCGAGCCGGTCGCCGAGCAGCTGCGCTCCGGTCAGCAGGTTGCGCAGCTCGTGGTTGATCTTGGCGACCGAGAGCCCGAGCTCTGCGAGCCGGCGCTTCTGGCGCAGCTGGTCCGCGAGCGTCCGCTGCATCCGCGCCAGCGCGGTCTCGGCGAGCCCGATCTCGTCGCTGCGCGGCGCGGGCGTGATGATCCGGTCGGCCCCCTCCGGGTCGTCGGCGAAGGCGGTGATGTTGCGCGCGAGCCGGCGCACCGGCCGCACGATCAGGGTCTGCAGCACGAAGAAGACGAGGCCGGCCGCGGCGGTGGCGATGATCAGCGACGACACCGCCAGCCGGATCGCGAAATCGACCACCGCCTGCTTCAGCGGTGCGTCGTCGAGGATGATCTCGACCAGGTCGAAGCCTTCCCAGCCCTGGCCGACGATGCGGATCGGCTCGTCGACCGGTTCGGTCAGCGTCCGCCAGGCGCCGCGGATGGCGCACCAGATCGATCGGTTGCGCAGGTCGACCGTGTCGGAGACCCGGTCCGGCATCGGCTCGATCGACAGGAGCTGGCGGGTGTCGCCGTCGCGGACCGCGATCGCGCGGGCGCCGACGCCGGCCAGCAGGCGCCGGGCGAGCTCGTCGGACACCGGGTGCCCTTCGCTGGCATCGAGCACGAGGGCCGCGACCTGCGCGGCGCTGATCCGGTCGGACAGCCAGGACAGGCGGTAATTCGCGACCGCGGGCACGAAGATCAGGATCTCGATCGCCGCGACGAAGGCGACGGTGACGAGGAAGAGCCGTCCGGAAAGGCCGAGGCGCTTGAGCCAGCGGTCGGAACGCGGCACCGCGACGGGCGCGTCGCGCTCTGCCGCCTCCGTCGAGTCCGTGTCAGTCCTTGCGACCACTGCTATCCCGGCCCCGGAAAGCGCGGCGACCCCGTGCCTCTTCGCGAACGTCCCGTCGCCACCCGCATCCCCTGGCCGAGACGGTGGCACGATCATCCCTCGTAGCCCGCGGGCCGAGGAAGCGTCGAGGGGGCATCACCCCCGGGATCGGCGCGCGAACGCGATTTTCAGTACGCAGCGTGGGGATAATCGCGTCCCGCGAAGGTCGAGCGGTCCCGCGGATCAGCCCGCGTTGCGCCGGATGAAGCGCCGCCGCAGGCCGATCGAGAGCAGCGCGAACAGGCCGAGGCCGCCGAGGCCGATCACCATCCGCGGCGTCACCAGCGCACGGAAGCTCAGCGCGTTGTCGCAATCGCTGCCGCCGGCGGACAGGCAGGCTGCTTTCGCGTCCGCATGGGCCGCGACCACGTCCTCGATGCCGGCGCCGGTCGCCGCGTAGACGAAGGCGCCGGGCAGCAGGCCGCAGGCGGTGGCGAGCACGAAGGTGCGCAGCGCCACGCCGAACGCGGCCGGCCCGAGATTGGTCATCCAGAACGGGAACAGCGGCAGCAGGCGCAGGAACACGATGTAGCCGAAGGCATCGTTGCGGAACCCCTCGGCGAGCGCGCCGAGCCGCGGGCCGGCCACCCGCCGCAGCAGGTCCGAGGCCGGCCCGCGGCCGATCGCGAAGACGATCGCGGCGCCTGTGGTGGCGGCGCAGACGGCGACGATCGCGCCGGTGACGATGCCGAACAGGAAGCCGCACACCATGGTAAGGATCAGCGTCGCCGGCACCGAGACGACGACGGAGCCGACATAGATCAGGTAGGCCAGCACGAGGGCGCGCGGGCGGTCCGCCTCGACGAAGGCGCGCAGCCATTGCCGCGACTCGAGCAGCCGGTCGAGGCTGAGGAGCTGCGACGCGCCCGAGACCAGCACGGCGATCGACAGCGCGATCAGCAGCGCCAGGGGCAGCCAGCGCAGCGCGCGGCGGCGGGCGGAGCGCGGACGCTCGGGCGACGTCGCGCCGGCCGCGGTCACGCGGGCTTACGCATCCGCAGAATCTTGAAGAACCCGCCCGGGAAGGTCGGCGCGACGCCGATGAACTCGACGCCGTTGCGCCGCGCCCAGGCCTCGATCCGGGTCGACTTGAAGTCCGACGACCAGCCGATCTTCGTGCAGAGCGGCGCGACGATCTCCTCGACCTTCGCCACCGGTCCCTCGGTCTGCCCGAAATGGTTGGCGAGCACGATGCCGCCGCCGGGGCGGACCACCCGCAGGAACTCGGACAGGGCGGCTTCCGGGTCGGGCACCAGGGTGATCAGGAACTGCGCCACCACCGCGTCGAACGACGCATCGGCGTAGCCGAGGCGGCAGACGTCCATCACCTGCAGGCCCTTCACGTGGGTAAGGCCGCGGCGCTGCACCTTGCGGCGGGCGCGCTTCAGCATGTCCTCGGACAGGTCGACGCCGCAGACGAAGCTGGCGCGCGGGTAGTAGCCGAGCGACAGGCCGGTGCCGACGCCGGCCTCGAGGATGCGCGGGCCGCTCTCGGCGGCGGCGGCCACCGCGGCCCGGGCGGCCGGCTCGGTGAGCTTGTCGTAGACCACGTCGTAGACCGGCGCCCAGCGGGCATAGGCCTTGCGCATCAGGGCGGTGCTCGGCCCGGCCTCCGGCTCGCTCAGCATTCGTGTTCTCTTCCGGTCTCGAGGGGGATGTTCAGAGCGGGCCGCGTCGGATCACGCGGCTCTCGCCGCGCCCGCCGAGGCCGCGTCGATGCGGCGGATCGTGCCGCCGCCGAGCACGCGTCCGCGCGGGGTCTCGTCGGCGTAGATCGCGCAGGCCTGGCCCGGCGAGACCCCGTCCTCGGGCACGGCCAGGACGATCTCGGCGGCGCCGGTCGCGGGGTCGTAGTCGAGCCGGGCAAGGCGCGGCTCGCGGGTCGAGCGCACGCGCACCGCGACCGCCATGTCGGAGACGGGGCCCGGTGCCCCGAGCCAGTTCACGTCGGTGAGCCGGATGCGGTGGGTCGCCAGCGCGGTGCGCGGGCCGACCACCACGCGGGCGGTGTCGGGCTCGAGCCGGACCACGTAGAGCGGCTCGGGCGAGGCCACGCGCAGGCCGCGGCGCTGGCCGACCGTGTAGTGGATGATGCCCTCGTGGCGCCCGAGCGCCTGGCCGTCGAGATCCACGATCTCGCCCGGCCGCGCGGCGTCGGGGCGGAGCCGCGCGATCACGTCGGCGTAGCGGCCCTGCGGCACGAAGCAGATGTCCTGGCTGTCTGGCTTCTCCGACACCACCAGCTCCAGCTCGCGCGCCAGGCGCCGGGTCTCGTCCTTGGGCAGCTCGCCGAGCGGGAACCGCAGGAAGTCGAGCTGGTCCTGCGTCGTGGCGTAGAGGAAGTAGCTCTGGTCGCGCGCCGGATCGAGGGCGCGGTAGAGCGCGCGGCGCCCGCCCTCCCCCGGCAGCGCCCGGCTCGCGACGTAATGGCCGGTGGCGAGGCAGTCGGCGTCGAGGTCGCGGGCGGTCGCCAGCAGGTCGCGGAACTTGATCGAGCGGTTGCACTCGACGCACGGGATCGGCGTCTCGCCGGCGAGGTAGCTCTCGGCGAACCGGTCGATCACCGCGTCGCGGAAGCGGTCCTCGTAGTCGAGGACGTAGTGCGGAATGCCGAGGCGCTCGGCGACGCGGCGGGCGTCGTGGATGTCCTGGCCGGCGCAGCAGGCGCCCTTGCGATGGGTCGCGGCGCCGTGGTCGTAGAGCTGCAGGGTGATGCCGACGACGTCGTAGCCCTGGCGCTTCAGCAGCCCGGCCACGACGGAGGAATCGACGCCGCCGGACATGGCGACGACGACGCGCGTCTCGTGCGGGGGCTTGGCAAGATCGAAGGAGTTCATGGCGCCGGGTCTGACGGCGGCACGGGTCTGCGAAGATCCCGCCGCACGGGCCTGTCTATAGTGTGTGTCGTTCGGCGTTTCCAGGGCGCGTCCCGATCGCCGCGGTCGACCGCCCCGGCAAGTCCTGCCGGGCACGCGGCAGCATCGGCCCGCGGCGGCATGATCCCCCAGCCGGTCCGTCGCCGAAAGACGATGTTTCTCAGTCTCTTGGCTCGGCGCACGCGCTGGCCTGTCGCTTGCTCCGCCTCCCGCAGGAGAGCGTGCATGGCGGTGGGAACGACGGACTTCGTGGATGCGGCGGCGCGGGCATCCGCCCGCGCGACGACGCGCGACCTGGCGGATGCGGCGGCGGCGCATGCCCGCTTCGGCCGCGATCTCGAAGCCGCCACCGCCAAGGACAACGCCCAGGCCCGCAACGCCGCCGAGCGCCAGCGCAGCGCGGACGCGACCGCCGCCGGCCGGGCCGACCGTGCCAAGGCCGCCGACCTCGCTGCCGCCGACGCCAAAACGGCCCGCGCCGCTGCAATCCGCGATGCTTCCGCGAAGGCCGATCCGGCCGCGCCGGGCGCGGGTGCCGCGCCGTCCGATCCCGCTCCCTCGCGATCCGGCACGGCGGCGACCGCCCGCGATGCCGGCCCGACCCAGCCCGAGGCCGAAGCACCGGCCCAGGACGATGCGCCGCCGACGAAGGACGCTTCGGCGGCCTCCGCCGGCAAGCCGGCGCCGACGAAGACCGCGGCGGCCGAGACCGAGGACGGCAAGGTCACCGACGCGAAGGCCGCCGACGCGAAGGGTGCCGACCCGAAGGCGGCCGACGTCGCTCTCGCGACCCCGACCCTCGCGCTCGTCCTTGGCGCTGCGCCTCCGACGCGTCTCGGCGCCGCCGCGAAGGCGATGTCGGCCGGCACCGGCGCGACGGCGGCAGCCGGCGTCGGCGTCGCGGGCACGACGGCGGCCGCCGGGCTGGCCGAGATCGCCGGCGGGACGGCATCGCCCGCGGACGCGACGGGTGACGATGCGGTGGTCGGCGCGGATGCCGGGCCGGGCACGGCGGCCAAGGCCGACCTCTTCGCCGCGCTCACCGACGCCGCGTCGGCCGGACCCGCGACGCCGGACCCCGTCGCCAAGGCCCAGGCCGCGCCGTCCGGCTCCTCGCCGATCGCCGCGGACAAGGCCGCGGCCCAGCCGACAGCGGCGCCGGTGCCGCTCGGCCAGGTGCCGATGACGATCGGGCTGCGGTCGCTCGCCGGATCGAGCGAGTTCCAGATCCGGCTCGATCCGCTCGAGCTGGGCCGCGTCGACGTCACCCTCGACATCGACAAGGACAAGGGCACCGTGACGACGCATCTCGTCGTCGAGCGCGTCGAGACCCTGGCGATGCTCCAGCGCGATGCCGGCAGCCTGCAGCAGGCACTGGCCCAGGCCGGGCTCGACCCGTCGCAGGGCGGCATCACGATGTCGTTGCGCGGCGACGGCGGATCCGGCGGGGAGACCGCGCAGCGCGGCGGGCAGCCCGGCCGCGGCAGCGCCCCGTCCGGCACCCCTTCCGAGGCCGCCGTCGCGGAGATCGCGCCGACGCGCGCGCTCCGGGGCCTGAGCGGCCTCGACATCCGAATCTGAGGAGGCTCCCACGATGACCAGCGGCATTTCCAGCCTGACCAGTGCGGCCTCATCGAGCAGCACGGGCAAGACCGCCGACAGCGCGACGCTGGCGAGCAACTTCACGCAGTTCCTGACCCTGCTGACGACGCAGCTGAAGAACCAGAACCCGCTCGACCCGATGGACACCAACCAGTTCACCCAGCAGCTGGTGCAGTTCGCGCAGGTGGAGCAGCAGCTCAAGGGCAACGACCGCCTCGACAGCATCCTGGCGAGCAGCAAGGCGGCGAGCTCGGCCTCGGCCACGAGCTACATCGGCAAGACCATCACCACCGACGGCACCACGGCCGACCTCAAGGACGGCTCCGCGACCTGGAGCCTGACGCCGGCGCGCGCGGCGACCAAGGCGGTGGTGACGATCTCCGATTCCAACGGCAACGTCGTCGGCACACAGACGACGTCGCTCGCCGCCGGCCCCCAGACCTTCTCCTGGAACGGCAAGAACTCGTCCGGGCTCGCCTCGGCGGCGGGCACCTACTCGATCAAGGTCTCGGCCACCGATGCGACCGGCGCCGCCGTCTCGGTCGCGACCGAGACGACCGGCACCGTGGACGAGGTCGACCTCAGCGGGGCCAACCCGGTCCTGGTCATCGGCACCTCGCGCGTGCCGCTCTCCAGCGTCACCGGGATCGGGTTGTCCACAACCTCGGGATAACGAATCACTTCCGAGTGATCCGCTTCAACATGTTTTAAGCCCGCGCAAGTAGGTTGATGGCTCGACAGGTCAGTCGAGTTGTAGAGCGTATCATGACCGAACCGCACCGCCCGAGAGTGAAATACGTGATCGGGCCCGATGGAAGTCCCCTGACGATCGCCGACCTGCCGCCCACGAGCACCCGTCGATGGGTGATCCGCCGGAAGGCCGAAGTGGTGGCCGCCGTCCGCGGCGGCCTCCTGAGCCTGGAAGAGGCTTGCCAGCGCTACACCCTCACCACCGAGGAGTTCCTGAGCTGGCAGTTCTCGATCGACCAGCACGGCCTTGCCGGCCTGCGCACCACGCGCATCCAGCATTACCGCCACTGACTCGACCTCGTGCCCCGGCCGGCGCGGTTCAGCCCGCGCGGTCGCCGCCGGTTTCACGCGAAGCCGCATCCGCCTCCCGCGGATGCGGCTTCGCTGCTTGGAGGGCCTCGGCGATGGAGGGGCGGCGGCCATTCGTTAACCGCCCGCTAACCACGGCCTGGGCAAATTCTGCCGGGCGGGGCCGATCGCGGCGCCCGCCTGGGGTGGGCGCGTAACAGCCGTGAAGCCGGTTCTCGATCTCGTCACCAAGCTCGGACCGGCGCGCCTCGCCGCGATGGCGGCGGTGACGCTGACCCTCATCGGCTTCTTCGCCTTCGTGATCCTGCGGGTCTCGCGCCCCGACATGGGCGTGCTGTTCGCCGACCTGTCGGCCCAGGATGCGGCCGCCGTGGTGCGCGACCTCGATGCCCGCGGCATCCGCTACGAGACCCGGGGCGACACCGGCCAGACCGTGATGGCGCCGCGCGCCGACCTGCCCCGCCTGCGCATGGACCTCGCCGGCAAGGGCCTGCCGAGCCAGGCCGGCGTCGGCTACGAGATCTTCGACAAGGGCGACGCGTTCTCGTCGACCAACTTCGTCCAGAACGTGAACCACCTGCGTGCCCTCGAAGGCGAGCTGTCGCGCTCGATCCGGGCGATCGGCCGGGTCCAGGCCGCCCGCGTCCACCTCGTCCTGCCCGAGCGCCGCCTGTTCGAGCGCGACCGCGAGCTCCCGAGCGCCGCCATCGTCCTGAAGCTGATGGGCGACCTCGATGCCGGCCAGGTCCGCGCGATCCGGCACCTGGCCGCCTCCGCGGTCGAGGGCCTGAAGCCCGAGCGCGTCTCGATCGTCGACGAGCGCGGCCGGCTCCTGGCCGACGGCGCCCGCGGCGAGCAGGGCGAGGCCGGCGCCTTCGAGGAGAAGCAGACCGGACTCGAGCGCCGCTTGCGCTCGCAGATCGAGGAGATCGTCGCCGGCATCGTCGGGCCGGGCCGTGCCCGCGTCCAGGTCTCGGCCGAGCTCGACATGAACCGCGTCGAGAGCCGCTCGGAGACCTTCGACCCCGAGAGCCGCGTGGTACGCTCGAGCCAGACCCGCACCGAGGCCTCGCAGACCGCCAACAACGAGGGCTCGGTCAGCGTCGGCAACGAGCTGCCCGGCGCGGCCCAGGACAAGGCGCCCGCGCCGAAGGATTCCTCGAACAAGAACGAGGAGACCACGAACTACGAGATCTCCAAGGTCACGCGGACCGAGGTGGTCGAGGGCGGCCGGGTGAAGCGCCTCTCGGTGGCGGTGTTGGTCGACGGCGCCTACGCGCCCGGCCCCGACGGCAAGGTCGCCTACCAGCCCCGGCCGGCGGCGGAGATCGAGCGGATCGCGGCCCTGGTGCGCAGCACCGTCGGCTTCGACAAGGCGCGCGGCGACCAGATCGAGGTGGTGAACCTGCGCTTCGCCGAGGCGCCGACCCCGGCCGACTTCGTCGAGCCGACGCTGATCCAGTCGCTGCTCAGCCCGACCAAGGAAGACGTGATGCGGTTCGTCGAGCTCGGCGTGCTCGCCTTGCTCACCCTGATCGTGCTGCTCGTCGTCGTGCGTCCGCTGCTGCGCCGCGTGCTCGCCTCCGACCCGGCGGCGACGCCGCTGCTCGGTGCGGCGGGCGCGGCGGGCGGGGTGGACATCGAAGCCGGCGGCACGATCCTGGTGCCGCGGGAGAACCAGACCGCCCGGCTGATGGAATTCGCCAAGATCAACGGGCAGATCCAGGCCGACACCGTGCAGCGGGTGGTCGACATGGTCCGCGCCAGCCCGTCCGAGACGGTCGAGGTCCTGCGCAACTGGATCCAGGAAACGCCGTAGCCGGCACGATGCGAACGACGACCGAGTGGCTTTGAGGAGGGGACGGGACGATGGCGGCGGGTGCGGGACTGGGTGAGAGCTTGCAGGACCTCGGGGGATCGGCGTTCGCGTCGATGCCGGGGCCGCAACGTGCCGCCGCGCTGCTGCTGCTCCTCGGCGAGGCCGAGGGGGCGCCGATCTGGCAGCGCCTGGAGGAGGACGAGATCAAGACGGTCTCGCACGCGATGGTCCAGCTCGGATCGCTGGAGGCCGAGACGGTCGAGAAGCTGATCATCGACTTCGTCTCGCGGCTGTCGACCGGCGGGGGCATCACCTCGAACTTCGAGCGCACGGAGTCGCTGCTGCTGAAGATCTTCCCCACCGAGCAGGTCTCGATGATCATGGCCGAGATCAAGGGCGCCTCGGGCAAGCGGGTCTGGGCCTCGATCGCCCAGGTCGATCCCGAGATCCTCGCCGCCTTCCTGCGCAACGAGTACCCGCAGACCGTCGCCGTGGTGCTGTCGAAGGTGCGCTCAGACTACGCGGCCAAGGTGCTCACCCTGCTGCCGGAGGAATTCGCCATCGACGTGCTCAACCGGATGCTGCGGATGGAGACCGTGCAGAAGGAGGCGCTTCGCCACATCGAGGAGACGTTGCGCGTCGAGTTCGTCGCCACCATCGCGCAATCCGCCCGCCGCGACGCGCACGAGATGATGGCCGACGTCTTCAACGCCTTCGACCGCCAGACCGAGGGCCGGTTCCTGGCCGCCCTCGACCAGGGCAACCGCGGCTCGGCCAAGCGCATCCGCGAGCTGATGTTCACCTTCGAGGACCTGCTCAAGCTCGATCCCGGCAGCGTGCAGACGCTGATGCGCTCGGTCGACAACGAGACCTTGTGCCGGGCGCTGAAGGGCGCCGACGAGCGCGTGCGCGGCTTCTTCCTGGCGCAGATGTCGACCCGCGCCGCCAAGAACCTCACCGACGAGATGGGCTCGATCGGCCCGATCCGCCTCAAGGAGGTGGACGAGGCCCAGGCCAAGATGACTGAGCTCGCCAAGGACCTCGCCGACAAGGGCGAGATCATGATCGCCAAGAACAGCGCCGAGGAGGAGCTGGTCTATTGAACGCCAAGCCCGCTCCGGCCAAGACGCCGTTCCTGTTCGAGACCGACTTCCGCCGGCCGCAGCCGAGCCGCGAGAGCGTGCGCGCGGCCGAGGCAGCCGATGAGGCCGCCGCCCACGCCCACGCCCGCGGCGTGCAGGAGGGCCGCGCTCAGGCCGAGGCCCAGGCGCAGGCGCGGCTGTCCGATGCGATGACCCGCCTGTCGCTCGCCGCCGCCGGGCTGATCGCGCAGGCCGACGCCCGCGACGTGGCGCGCGAGGACCAGGCGGTCGAGGTGGCGGTGCTGCTCGCCCGCAAGATCGCGGGCGACGCCCTCGACGCCCGGCCGCTCGCCGCGATCGGCGAGGCGGCGCGTGCCGCCCTCCAGCACCTGCGCGGCGTGCCGCACCTTGTCGTGCGCGTCCATGACGGCCTCGTCGAGGAGGCCGAGGGGCTGATGAAGCGGTTGGCGCGCGAGCGCGGCTACGAGGGCCGCCTCGTCGTGCTGGGCGATCCCGACATGGCGTCGGGCGACGCCCGCATCGAGTGGGCCGACGGCGGGATCGTGCGCGAGCGCGCCCGCATCGAGGCCGCGGTCCTCGATGCCCTCGGCACCACCGTCGAACCCTGAGAGATCGAAAGAGCCCGATGTCCGACGATTTCAGCCTGCCGCAGCTCGGCGAACAGGATCCGGCCTTCGCGGGCGAGGATTCGATCCGCGACGTGCCGACGACGCCCAAGAGCGCCTCCGACCTCGAGCAGCTCTTCGACGTGCCGGTGATGGTGTCGGCGGTGCTCGGTGCCGTGCGGATGCCGATCGGCGACCTGCTCCGCCTCGCCCCCGGGGCGGTGCTGGAGCTCGACCGCAAGGTCGGCGAGGCGGTCGACATCTTCGTCAACAACCGCCTCGTCGCCCGCGGCGAGGTCGTCCTGGTCGAGGACCGCCTCGGGGTGACGATGACCGAGATCGTCAAGGGCGACCGCTGACCTCTTGAGACCCGGGCCCCGCGCTCCGCCGTGCACGACGGGGCGGTCCGCGGCGCCGACACAGTTAGAACGGAGACACCGCGATGCGGCTCTTGATCATCGGACGGCTCAACGGCGAGCTGATCACCGCCTCGAAGATCGCGATGAACCGCGGGGCGGCGGTGACCCAGGCCGACGGCGTCGCGCAGGGGCTGAACGTCCTGCGCGCCAAGGGCGCCGACCTCATCATGATCGATGTCGGGCTCTCGATCCGCGACCTCGTCGCGGCGCTGAGCGAGGAGCGCATCCGCACCCCGGTCGTCGCCTGCGGCGTCACCACCGACGCGAAGGCCGCCGTCGCCGCGATCCAGGCGGGCGCCAAGGAGTACATCCCCCTCCCCCCGGACCCGGACCTGATCGCCGCCGTGCTCGAGGCGGTCTCGGCGGACGGACGCGCCTTCGTCTGGCGCGACGCCTCGATGGAGAAGGTGGTGCGCCTGGCCGAGCAGATCGCCCGCTCGGAGGCCTCGGTGCTGATCACCGGCGAGAGCGGCACCGGCAAGGAGGTGCTCGCCCGCCACGTCCACCAGAAGTCGGCACGCGGCAACAAGCCGTTCGTCTCGGTCAACTGCGCCGCGATCCCCGAGGCCCTGCTCGAATCCGAGCTGTTCGGCCACGAGAAGGGCGCCTTCACCGGCGCGGTCGCCCGGCGCATCGGCCGCTTCGAGGAGGCCAACGGCGGCACGCTGCTGCTGGACGAGATTTCGGAGATGGACGTCCGCCTGCAATCCAAGCTGCTGCGGGCGCTGCAGGAGCGGGTGATCGACCGCGTCGGCGGCTCGGCCCCGGTCAAGGTCGACATCCGCGTGCTCGCCACCTCGAACCGCAACCTCGCCGAGGAGGTCCGCAAGGGCACGTTCCGCGAGGACCTGTTCTACCGCCTCAACGTCGTCCACCTGCGCCTGCCGCCCCTGCGCGAGCGCCCGGCCGACATCCTCGAGCTCGCCGCGCACTTCGCCAAGAAGTATGCCGAGGTGAACGGCGTGCCGGTGCGGCCGCTCGGGCGGGCGGCGCAGGAGATGGTGCTGAAGAACCCGTGGCGCGGCAACGTGCGCGAGCTCGAGAACACCCTGCACCGGGCGGTGCTGCTCGCCTCCGGCCCTGAGATCGGCGCCGACGCGATCCTGACGCCGGAGGGCGACTCGATCGCCGCGCCGGTCGGTGCCGCGACGCGCGCGGCCCAGGTGGCGGAAGCCGCGACCCGCGGGCTCGTCGGCCGCACCGTGGCGCAGGTCGAATGCGACCTGATCCTCGACACCCTCGACCATTGCCTTGGCAACCGCACCCATGCGGCCAAGATCCTCGGCATCTCGATCCGGACGCTGCGCAACAAGCTCAACGAGTATGTCGGCTCGGGGCTCGAGGTGGCCGAGCCCGGCTCCGCCCGGGCGATCGCCGCCTACGGCTGATCGGCCTCCGCCGTCGGCTCCGCCGCGGCGCGGGGGCGGTGCTCGGGAAGCGTCACGCGCACCACCGTGCCGGCACCGACCTCGCTCTCGAAGGCGAGGCGGCCCCGGTGGCGGTTGAGGCTGTGCTTGACGATGGCGAGGCCGAGCCCGGTGCCGCCCTTCTGGCGGCTCGACGCCACGTCGATGCGGTAGAAGCGCTCGGTCAGGCGCGGCAGGTGCTCGGGGGCGATGCCCGGCCCGTCGTCGCGCACGCTCAGCACGATGCGGCTGCCGAGCAGCGCGTCGCGCGTCCGCGCCAGGCCGACGACGACGCTGCGGCCGCCGTACTTCACCGCGTTCTCGATCAGGTTCTCGACGACGCGCAGCAGCTCGTCCGGCTCGCCGAGCACCGGATACGCGCCCTCCCCCGCTTCCAGGACGACCGCGACGCCGCGGGCCGCCGCGAGCGCCCCTTGCGCATCGACCATCTGGCGGGCGATCGTGCCGAGGTCGACCACCTGGGTCGGCGCCACGTGCTCGCGCAGCTCGATCCGCGAGAGCGAGAGCAGGTCGTCGATCAGCCGGGTCATCCGCTGCGCCTGGCTGTGCATGATGCCGAGGAAGCGCTCGCGGGCCGGCGCGTCGGCACGGGCCGGGCCCTGCAGCGTCTCGATGAAGCCGAGGAGCGAGGCCAGCGGCGTGCGCAGCTCGTGGCTGGCATTGGCGACGAAATCGACCCGCATCGCCTCGAGGCGCCGCGCGGCGGTGAGGTCGCGCAGGAACAGCACCACGTTCGGCTGGCCGCCCTCCGGCATCGGCAGCGCGCCGATCTGGACCTCGAAGGCGCGCTCGGTCGGCACGCGGACGGCGTAGGTGGTCTTCGCGGGCGCGCCGGTCCGCAGCACCGCCTCCACCGCGTCGAGCACGTCCGGCGCGCGCAGGGCGAAGGAGAGGGGGTGGCGCAGGCGCAAGGCCGGCAGCAGGGCCCGCGCCGCCGGGTTCGCCTCAATCACCACCGCGCGGCGGTCGATGAGGATCACCGGGTCGGGGATGTTGGCGAGCAGCGCCTCGGCGACCGCGTGGCGATCGGTCTGGCGCAGGCTCGGTGCGGCGGCGATCGCGTCGCGCCCGCGGGTGGCGAGGAAGCCGCCGACGCAGATCGCCGCGAGCCCCGCCGCGATCATCGGCCCGTCGAGGAGGCCGCGGTGGTACGCGAAGAGACCGACGAGCGAGACCGCCGTCGCCGCGCTGGTCCAGGCCGTCCGGCTCGTGGCGGCCTCAGGCATGCTCGCGGCCGCCGAGGCTCACGGCTCTCCGCGCGCGCGGCCCGCCCGCTTCACGATCTCGTAGGCGCCGAGCATCGCCAGCGCGGTGACGAAGGGCACGACGTAGTAGCAGATCCGGAACAGCAGCAGAGAGCCCAGCACCTGCTCCCGCGGCAGGCTCGACAGCGCCAGCAGGATCGTCGCCTCGAACACGCCGAGCCCGCCGGGCGCGTTCGAGGCGATGCCGAGCATCGCCGCGAGGACGTAGATCGCCAGGAAGGTGGTGAAGCCGATGGAGAGGCCCGCCGGCATCAGCACGTACAGCACGGCGGCCGCCGCGCAGACGTCGCCGATGCCGACCACCATCTGCCCCAGGGAGACGGAGGCGCCCGGCAGCTCCAGGCGCCATTGCCGGATGGTGACGTGCCGGCGCTTGGCCGAGACCCAGCCGAGATAGCCGAGCACCAGGGCCAGCGCGAACAGCCCGACGCCCTGGTTGATCCGGATCGACGTGAAGGCGAGGCCCGCGAGCTGGCTCGCCTCGATGATCAGGCTCAAGCCCAGCACCACGCCCATGCCGAGCCAGAAGGTGAAGCCGGCGATGACCGTGAGCGCGGCGATCTTCGCCGCGGTGAGGCCCTGGCGCGCATAGATCCAGTAACGGATCGTGCCGGCGGTCAGCAGCGGGAAGCCGAGCGTGAAGCTCACCGCGTAGCTCGTGAACGAGGCGAGCGCGGTGATCCGGTAGGGCACCTTGATCCGCAGCTGTCGCAGGGCGAGCGCGTCGTAGCCGGTGAGGAAGAGGTAGCTGACGAAGACGAACAGGAAGGCGAGGCCGAGCTGGTTGGAGCTGGCCTCGACGAACGCCTTGCGCAGATCCGCCCAGGTGACGGTCTGGACCAGCTTCCACAGGACGCCGAGCGAGACGGCGAACAGGATGATGCTCGCCGCAGTGCCGAGCCAGGCGTAGCGGCTGTGCCGGCCCTTGCTCGCCGTGGCATCGGCCGGGATCGGCGCGTCTGGCGCGGCCGTCTCGGCATGATCGCGCGTTCCGCGATGCTGATCGTGGACGTTCATTCCGATCGGCGTCCGCCTCCGCCGGATATCCCGCCCGGCCGGCGAGCGGGCCGCGGGTTCGATGCCGGATGTTTCGGGCCGTTGCCCGTTGCCCCGCATGTAGAACCATCGGCGCTCCAAGGCCAGCGACCGCACCGGCTCGTTCTCAATCGGGCACGGAAAAGCCGGTTCTCGCCGTGCCGCATGTCCGCAGGATGACGCCGGCCTCGCCCAACCCGGCGCGGATGCGCGCGGCCACGTCCGGCGCGGTGCAGACGTAGGTCGGGCTCGGATGCGGGATCGCGACCACCGGAAGACCCGGCCTCAGCGCGGCGATGGATTCACGCGCCATGCCGGCGACGCGGCCGGACAGGACGACGACGGCGAGGTCGGGCAGGAGCGCGAGCAGCGGGGCGAGGCAGGGCGCCGCGGCACGGATCTCGGAGCGGCGCGGTGCCCGGTTCAGGGCGCCCTCGGCATGGATCACGAACGGGATCGCGTTCCAGATCAGCGTGTCGGCCCGCGCGATTCCCGCCTCCGCGAGGAAGCGGAACAGGTTGGCCGCGGTGCCGGTGGGGTTGTCGCGCGAGACGAAGCCGGTGCGGACGATCGCCGGTCCGGGCGTCTCCAGCAGGAGCAGCAGGCGTGCGTGGATGCCGCCGTCGAGGGGATCCGGGTCGGGAACGGCGGCGTCGAACTCTCGGGCGATCCGGGCTGCCATCGCGCGGAGCGGCGCGACGTGGCCGGCATCGCGGATCGCCCGTCGCGCTGCCAGAACCTCCGGATCGGCCAGGCTCTTCGGCGTGCCGGGCTCAGGCGGCCGCATCGAAACCGGGACAGCCGTCGGGCAGGATGCCCGCGACCGAGACGCGTTCGCGCCCGCCCTCGGCACCGAGACGGTCCATCAGCGCCGCGCGTCCGCCGAACTGGAAGCCGAGCTGCGTCGCGTAGGCGGCGCAGGCCTCGGCCTTCGCCTCCTGCGCGGCCCGATCGAGGTCGACCTGGCGGACCGGCAGGCCGGCGAAGGAGGCGGCGAGCGGCGCCTTCGGCACGGTGTCGCGCACGGTGTAGGGGAAATCCCGCCACCACAGCTCCGGCTGCCGCGACCCGGTCCTGCGGAAGGCCGCGACCACCTGCAGGTGGTCGACATGGCCGCCGATCGCCTGCGGCGCGAGGATCAGGTCCGGTGCGATGTCGTCGATCAGCGCCCGGAAGGCGGGGACCAGGTGCTCGACGATGCCGTCGTCGGCACGGGGCTCGGCGAAGAGGTCCGGCGCCGAGCCGTAGCCGCGGTGCGGCGCCTCGCGGAACGGCATGTGACGCACCTCGACCCCGAGGCAGCGGGCCGCCGCCTCGTCCTCGGCGCGGCGCAGGCGCATGTAGTCCACCGACGCGTCGAGCCCCTTGTCCAGCTGGCAGGCGAGCGCGAACCCGGTCGGGCCGGGGACGCTCTGCGTGAACACCGTCGCCATCACCACGCGCCAGCCCGACGCGGCCAGGGTCGCCAGCGTGCCGCCGCAGGAGAAGGCGGCATCATCGAGGTGGGGAGACAGGGCGAGCGCGGTGGGCATCGGATCGGGGCTTGCGGCTAGAGCAGGTGCGGCTCGGCGCGGAAGCGGCAGGCCGGATCGTGCGGGAGCGTGTCCGCGAAGTCCGTCGCCGGGGCCGCGTGCACGACCTCGCCGTAGACCGCCATGATCTGACGGCCGACCGCCGTCCAGGAGTACACCCGGCGGCACTCTTCCAGGGCGGCCCCGGCGAGGCGGCGGCGCAAGGTCGCGTCCGTGACGATCCGCGTCAGCGCCTCGGCCAGCGCCGGCACGTCGCCGGGCATCGTCAGGAGGCCGTTCTCCCCGTCGCGCAGGCAGTCCGAGACGCCGACCGCGTGGCAGGACACGACCGCGAGCCCCGCGGCCATCGCCTCCAGGATCGTGTTGGAGAAGCCTTCCGCGTAGGTCGGCGACACGAAGACGTCGGCCTGTCGATAGAGGCTCGGAACGGTGTCGTAATCGGCGTAGCCGGTGAAACGGATCTCGACGTCCGAGAACCCGAGTTCCGCGGCCAGCGCGTGCGAGGACTCCACGTCGGGGCCGATGCCCGAGATCGTGGCGGCGAACGGCGTGCCGCGTTCGCGCAGGATCGCCAGGGCTTGGATGAAGTCGAGCACGCCTTTCCGGCGGTCGACGCGGCCGTGATAGAACAGGCGGACCGGTCCGTCATGGGGCGCCGGCAGGCCGTCGCCGCCGCGGGCGAACCGCGCGGTGTCGACGGCGCCGGGCACGATGGTGAAGTGGGCCGGGTCCGAGCCGAGCCGGTCGCAGACCTCGTCGACGAAGGAGGCGCCGCCGATCAGCAGGGCGTTGGCGTGGGCCAGCACCTCGCACATCGCGACCCGGTGGGTCTCGCAGCACGACCCGACCCAGTGCCCGTCGCCGCCCTGGATCGAGACCACGTTCGGCACGCCGAGCGCCTTGGACGCCAGCAGCACCGCCCACCCGGTCGGGTAGCCGTACTGCGCGTGCAGGACGTCGAAGGGCTTGCGCGCGTGCTCGTCGCGGATGGTCGCGACCATCGTGTCGATGTCGCGCTCGAAGTCGCCGCTCGTCTGCTCGCCGACCTGCTCGAGGCCGATCACCCGCACGCCCGGCACCGCGGGCGGCGGGCCGCCGCCGTAGACGCGGGTGCCGAACGCGTCGCCGCGATACTGCGAGACCATCGTCACGTCGTGGCCGGCTTGGACCAGCTCGCGCAGCAGGTTCTGCGCGTAGACGCTCATGCCGGAAATCGCCGGAAAGTAGCGCCGGCTGACGAAGCAGATCCTCATTGCCGCCGGGTCTCCTGGTCGTCCGGAAGGGGCGGTCCGTCGCGCCGGCAGCTGCGGAGGTATTCGAGCGAGGCCGGGATCATCGCATCGGCGCGATGGCTCTCGCGCGACAGCTCCACGCAGATCAGCTTGTCGTAGCGGATGGCTTCCAGCGCCTCGAGAATGCCGGGCACGTCCATGTCGCCCTCGCCGAAGGGCAGGTGGATGTGCTCCCCGCGCTTCATGTCCTCGATCGCCACCGTGCCGATGCGTCCGGCGAATTCGTGGACCGCCGCTGCCGGGTCGCGCTCGCCGGTGACGAGGCAATGGCCGGTGTCGAGGGCAAGGCGCAGGCCTCCCACCTCGAGCGCGGCGAAGTCGTCCAGCGTCTCGATCCGCATGCCCGGCTCTGGCTCGAGGCACGGCACCACCCCCTTCTCGGCGGCGTAGGCCACGACCTCGGTCAAGCCTTCGACGAGCCAGCCCCGCGCCTCGTCCGGGTCGACGCCCGGTCGCGGCACCCCGGCCCAGAACGAGACCGCCTCGGAATGCAGCATCGCACCGATGTCGATCGCACGCTTGAGGAAGCCCACGCGGCGCGCGCGGGCCGAGGCGTCTGCGGTGACGAGCGTCGGCTCGTGCTTGGCGCGCGGGTCGAGGAGGAAGCGGGCGCCGGTCTCGATCACCGAGCCGAGTTCCAGCTTCTCCAGGCGGCTGGCAACCCGACCGGCCTCCGTCGCCCAGCCCTCCGCGAAGGGGTCGAGGTGGTGGATGTCGAGCGTCAGGGCGACGCCGTCGTAGCCGGCGCCCTTGATCAGGTCGATCGCGTCGTCGAGCCGATGGTTGGCCGCACCGTTCGTGTTGTAGGCGAAGCGAAGCGTCACGCGGCCCTCCCCGTCTGCTCCAGCCGGAACGGGGCATGGTGCGATTCCGGCTCGCGGTAGAGCGGATAGTGGCTGCCGACGATCGACTCCGCCAGCGCGGTGTCGAACAGCGGCTGGCCGCCGAAGCGCTCGATCGCCTCCGGCGTCAGGCGAACCGGCAGCAGGGTCTCGCTCGGGGTGCCGAACGTGATCAGCGGGTGGTCGCGCTCGATCAGCTTGCGGGCGTTGCGCTCGCCGATGCGGTAGTAGCTCATGGTCTCGACCTCGAGCCCCGGCACGATCGCCTTGACAACGCCGACCGCGCCGCCCACCGGCGAGCAGTCGACGTAGAGGATGTCGAACCCGGCCTCGTCGAGCCGGTCGCAGGCGATCTTGCCGCGCGCGTGACCGTCGGCGGCCGGGGTCGTCGGCAGGTCGGTGAACGCCTTGGTCGCCCGCTCGGAATAGACCGTGTCCTTCAGGACGTCGCGCAGGCCCTCGGGGGGCAGCACGATCCATTCGAGCATGGCCTTCAGCGCCCGGCTCTCCTCGAGGTCGAGGCTCGGCAGCGCCTTCTCGATGAACGCGCCGACGTAGCCCGGCGGCGTCACCCGCTCGGCGAAGGCGAGCGGCCCGTGGCCGAAAGCCTTGCGCACGCGGGCGGCCTGGAACTCGAGCAACGCCTTGCGGAGCGCACGCTCGCGATCCGGGTCGCAAGCCTCGCCGCAGGCCGAGAGCGCGATCGGCACCGGGGCGTCGGCCGGATCCTTGTCGTAGCCGACGACGTAGAGGTTGGTCAGCCCGAACTGGTCGGTGGCGAATTTCGGCAGCGCCCGGATGCCGAGCGCGTCGAGGCGGTCGAGCATCGCCCGCGTCTCGGGTCCGAGGCCCTCCGAGACGTCGAGCATCACGCCCTGGTCGAGCGCACGGAACAGGAGACCGTTGCCGTCGCGCTGCAGCAGCTCGAGGACGCCGTGGCCGAGCGCGAACGGCACGTCCGGCCCAGCACCGAGGCCGTTGGTGATCAGGTTGGTGAAGGGCTTGTAGCCCTCCGACAGTTCGAAATAATCGGTGGCCGCGATGTCGAGCGGCATCAGCACGATCGCACCGGTCCTGGCGCGCGTCGCCGCGGTCCATTCCAGCACCGTGTCGCGCCCCACCGGGGAGCCGGCCGGCAGGCAGAGGGTCAGCGGGTCGGCGACCGAGCCGGCGCCGTAGACCTTGACGAGGTCGTGGTAGCTCGCGCGCTCCTTCTTACGCGGCATCACCGCGAGCGACGGCATCAGGTTCTCGGCGATCTCGGCGACCGCGCCGATCAGCGCCTCGTCGTCGGTGGCGCCGTAGCCGATGCCGGACGGCATCGCGCCGACGAAGAACGGATCGTCGAGGAACAGCGAGACGAACCAGACCGGGATTCCGGTGCGGTCGAGCGGCGCCAAGGGGAACCCGACGATCCGGCCCGGCGGAAGGATGTCGAGATAGGCGCGCGCCGGCTCCGGCAGGTTCTGCGGCAGCCCCTCGATCCGGCGCGGGCCGCCGAAGCTGTAGGGCCGCGGCGCCTTGATGCGCGGATCGCGGGCGCGGTCGTCCTGGTCGTTCTCGGTCACGTGTTCGGTCCGTCTGCTGGGGCGAGCGCGCCGTAGGCCCGCGCGATCAGCCGCATGGTGTGGAGGTCGCGTGCCGCCGAGTAGGCCTCCCGCTCCGCCGGACGCCGCAGCGCCGAGCCGAAGGCCCGGACCTGCTCGGTGAAGGGCGACGCCTCGGCGTCGAAGGCGACGGGCTCGGAGGCGCCGGTCGCACCGTCGGTGAAGGTCACGGTGCCGCCGGCGGTCTGGCCCATCGTGTCGATCGCGGTGAGCAGGCCCTTGGTGCCGACGATCTCGAGGCGGCGGCGCGGCAGCGCGTCGGGGCAGTTGTAGGCGACGTTGAGACTCGCCAGCACCCCGCTCTCGGTCCGCCCGATCAGCAGCGCGCCATCGTCGACCGCGTAATCCTGGGCCCGCGCCTGCGTGAGGGCCGCGATGTCCATCAGCGATTCGCCGAGGAGGTAGTCGACGAGGTCGAGGCCGTGCGGCGCCAGATCCATCAACGCGCCGCCGCCGGCCTGCGCCGGATCGATGCGCCAGTTGTCCTGGCCGGGGCAGGCCGCCCAGTCGCGCCCGAGCCAGCAGGCGTAGACGATGCGGATCGCCGTCACCGTGCCAAGCCGGCCTTCGGCGATCCGGTCGCGCAGGGCGCGATGGCCGGGATGATGACGCTGGTCGAACGCCGTGCCGTAGAACGCCCCCGACCGTGCGACCGCCGCGGCCATCGCCTCGGCGTCGCCGAGGCTCGCCGCCATCGGCTTCTCGCACAGGATCGCCTTGCCCGACGCCGCCAGCGCCTCGACCGCCTGCCGGTGGAGGTGATTGGGCGTCGCGACGTACACCGCCTCGATCTCCGGGTCGTCGACCAGCCGGTCCAGGCTGTCGTAGGCGCGAGCGCCCTCGGCCTCGGCGGCGGCGCGGGAGGCCGCTCCCGGGTCGCACACCGCGACGAGGCGGTGCCCGGCGGCGCGGATGCCCGGCGCCATGTAGTCGCGGGCGACCCAGCCGTAGCCGACGATGCCCCAGCGGACGGCATCCATCACCAGCGCTCCGGGAGATCGACGAATTCCCGGCTGCGCACGCGTCCGATCTCCGCCGCTTCGATGCCGCCGGAAAAGACCAGCCTTTCGGGACCGTGCGATCGCAGCGGGTAGGTGACGTGCGGCGCGTACTCGGCCTCGTAGCGCTCCGAGGGCCACGCGATGGCATACCCGCCCGTCTCGTCGCGGCGATAGAGCGGGTTGAGGACGAGGTCGGCGCCGGCCTTCGGCAGCGTCAGCCCGTCCACGACGGAACGCGGCGCCGGCCGCATCCCCGGCCCGGCGACTACCGAGAACGCCTCGCAGGCCCGCAGCTCCGACGGCGCGCGCGGGCTCGGCGCCCGCGCCGCGACCAGGGCTCGGGTCAGCTCGGCGTCGTCGTAGACGAGGGCGTCGGGAAACAGCTCGGCGATCTCGTCGGCCGAGACGGCGCGGCCGGCCGAGAAGCCGGGGCGGTCGCTGTTGTGGATGTGGCTGAGCGCCAGCCAGCCGTCGTCGCCGGCGTTCTGGCGGAGGTTGTCGAGCAGCGTCGCCTTCTCGTCGAGGAAGTAGAAGGCATCGTTGCAGACGACGAGGTCCACCGGCGCGCCCGGGATCGGCCAATGCGCCGAGCCGGCATCGAAGCAGACGAGCTGCGCACCGGCGCCGACCACCCAGTGCCGGGCGACCCAGAGCTTGGCGAAGACCACGTCGGCGCCCGCGACCTTGCAGCCGCGCTGCTTCAGGGTGCGCAGGTAGTGGCCGATGCCGCAGGCGAACTCGAAGACGCAGACCGGATCGTTCCAGTGCGCTTCGAGCAGGGCGAGGCCGGCGAGATAGGTCGGGTCGCTCCACCGGTGCAGGAAATAATCGCCGACGCGGCCCCAGCCGAGCAGGCGGACGGCATCGCGCAGGGTCGCCGTGGCGCGACCGGCGATCAGCGCGGAAAGGTCGGCCGGCTCGGCCGGCGGGCCGGTCCACCAATCGTCCTGATCGGCGAGCAGGAGCGCGAGCGCCGCGTCGCCCTCGCCGGCGTCGAGATGCGCGAGAACGCGGGCGACGAGGTCGGTGCGGCCGACCCGGAGATAGGGGATGCCGTCGACCACCGGCCAGCGCTCGCCGGCTTCGGCATCGCGCAGGGAATGCGCGGTGTCGGGCTTCAGCGCATGGCCGGTCGCGGGCGACCGCAGGTCGAAGGGAATCATCGGAACTCTGATGCCGCGGGCGCGGTCACGGCAGGGACGGCATGGCGGGAATGGCGTCGTATGTCCGTCGCGGAACGAGCGCCGCGACGTCGGTTCTACGGAATGCGCATATCCGCGAGCACGCGATCGTGGAAGCCTTTGACCGGCCCGGCATGGACCAGCTCCATCTCGTCGAGCACCGTGCCCATGGTGAGCGTGGCCGCGCGCAGGTGCTGCGCGATCTGCAGCACGCGGTCGATGCAGTCGGCCGCATGAAACGCCCGGCCTTCCGCCGTCGCGTCGTCCGGCAGCACCGCGCGAGCGCGCTCGACCGATTCCCGCAGCGGGCCGTCGAGCTCGTCGAGCGCCCATTGGGTCGTCCGCGCCATGATCGGGCCGAGATGGTCGCCGAGCAGCATCTCGCCGGTGAAGCCGGCATCGGGCATCGCGGCGTTGTGGAAGTGATGCGCCATCGCGGCAAGGAACACGGTGGCCGGATCGGCCCGGTAGAACGGGCTCAGAACGACGCCGTAGACCGCGACCACGAGGCAGTGCTCGGCATGGTTCTCGGGGGGCTCGAGCAGGATGCGGGGACGCCCGGGACAGGTGACGCCCGCCCGCGGCTGCTGCGCCAGGCTCGCGACGAAACCCGGCACCGTGCCCTGCGGATGCTCGGCACGATGGCGAAGCCGGTCGCGAAGCGCATCGCGCAGGTGAGGATCGAGCGCCGTCGTGACGCTGTCGAACCCCTCGACGAGGACGCTCGACACGGCCTCGTCCGGCAGGCCCGCAGCGGCCAGGAATGCGGCATCTAGATCGCACAGCCGCGTCGCGGCCAGAGCCGTCGCGGCGACGTCGAGCGCCACATCCTCGGCGGGTGCTCCGCCCGTCAGGGCACTCCAACCCTGCGCGAACAGACGCTCGGCGATGGAGCCGACGCGTCCGGCGGACCGGACGCGCTTGAGATCGTTCATCTCGACGAGCAGGTCGCGCAGCTCGGCGGGCGCCGCAGGCCCGGACGCGCCGGTCGCCGGAACGCCGTCCGACATCAGCGGTCGCCGTCCAGCCAATCGAGCAGCATCTTGCCCTGCTTGCCGAAATCGTGCTCGGGACCGTGGCCGTTCTTCACCATCGGCGCCTTGAAGAAGGTCGAAAGCTGCTCCTGCACGCCGCCGTCGCCGCGCTTCTTGGCGAGGTCGAGGACGCGGGCGATCTCGATGACGAGCGGGGCTGCGAGGATCGAGTCCTTGCACAGGAAGTTGACCTTCACCTGCATGCGCTGGCCCATGAAGCCGGTGATGTCGATGTTGTCCCAGGCTTCCTTGTCGTCGCCGCGCGGGCGGTAATAGTGGATGTGGACCAGGTGATCCTCGACCGGGTAGCCGAGGATCGAGTCGAGCACCGTGCCCTTGGTGTTGATCTTCGACTGCAGCGAGGCCGGGTCGTTGAGGGCGAGGCCGTCGCGGTTGCCGAGGATGTTGGTCGAGAACCAGCCGTCGACGTGAAGGGCGCGCGCCTTGAAGGCCGGTGCGAGAACCGTCTTCATCATGGTCTGGCCGGTCTTGCCGTCCTTGCCGGCCACCGGAACGTTCATCTCGGTGGCGAGCGACAGCAGCGCCGGCACGTCGGCGGCGATGCTCGGGGTGAAGTTGGCGTAGGGCACGCCGCTCTTGATCGCCGCATAGGCGTAGAGCATCGCCGGCGAGATGTGCTCGTCGCTGGTATCGAGGCCCTTCTCGAAGGCTTCGGTCGAGTTGAGCACGGCGGCGGTGAGGTCGGGCCAGCGCTCGGTGGAGGCGAGGTTCACCACCACGACCTCGTCGAGGTTGCTCTCCTGCTTGAAGCGGCGGAGGTCGGCGGCGATGATCGACACCGCCTCGCGATGGTCGGCGGCGACGATGCGGTTTGCGCCGTCGATGTTCTTGCAGAACTTCGCGCTGCCCACGGCCGGCCAGGGCTGGATGCCCTTCAGCACCTGGGCACCGTTCTCGATGTCCTGCTTGGTGAGCACGCCGTGCCCCTGCGCGGCGGAGGCGAGATCGTCACCGTTCAGATCCCATCCGGCGAAGACGAGATCCTTGTAGTCGGCCATTCCGGCGACTGCGACGCCCGCGAGAGGCAGACCGTCGAGGCGGTTCGATCCGGACTTGATCATCTCGATGCCGGCGATGGCTGTGGTGGCGACGGCGCCACCCATGCCGACGAACGCAACGCCGACGCGACGACCGGTCTGCATGCTCATGGGGAGAAAATTCCTTAAACGCTTCGGACGCAGGGACTTCGAACGGGCCGATGCGGACCGCCCTGCGTGGCCCATGCTAACTGGCGCTCGGGTGCAACGTTCCAAGCCCGAATGCGACATCTTTGTGCCAACCTAGGGCTGAATGGGACCCGAACGGCTGGTTAAGAATGCGTGAAAAGAGAGCGTTAACCGCTCCTTAAGCGTGCCACGCTTGGATCACCGAGCCGTCCCATTGTGGTCACGGCATCCGGCGATAGAGCCGCCGCTTGATCGAAGCCCGGCCGATGAACGCCGCGGCACGAAAAGGACTAGCAATGGGGGTTTTCCCGGAGCCGGCGCTCTGCGCCGACGACGTGAGCCGACTCGTGCCTATCGAGTCGAATTGTGAAGTGGACACCGTGGTTTGGCTGCCGCGGGCCGTGTGCGGGACGCCGCGGAACGAGGCCGGATTTCGCCGCCCGTCCGCCCTGCGCCGCAGAAGCGCCGCGCTGGGGCTGGCCGCCCTGCTCGCCGGGTTCGTCGTGCCGCAGGCCGCCTTCGCGCCGGCGGCCTCGGCCCACGACCGGATCGACGAGCGTCCCCGCGCCGCGATCGACCTGGCCAGCGCCGGACCTTCCCACAACCCCTACGAGTGGAGCGGCGTTCCCGTCATCGAGCAGGAACCGGCCACCAGCGCGCTGATCGCCGGCGACCTCGCCGCCCTGCCCCAGCCGTCGCCGGAGACCGACGACACCATCCGTTTCGGCAAGGTCGGCGTGCCGCGCCGGATCGTCGACACGATCCTGAAGGCCGCCGCCGCAGCGGGCGTCGACCCGGTCTACCTGATGGCGCTGGCCGACAAGGAATCCAGCTTCGCGACCGACGTGAAGGCGCAGACCTCGTCGGCCGAGGGCCTGTTCCAGTTCGTCACCGCCACCTGGCTCGAGATGATCCGCGACTTCGGCGCCCGCTACGGCCTCGACGCCGAGGCGGCCGCCGTGAAGGGCCGCGGCGCCGCGATCACCGTCGCCGCGCCGATGCGCGACCGGGTGCTGTCGCTGCGCAAGGACCCCTACGTCGCCGCGCTGATGGCGGCGGAGCTGATCAAGCGCGACCGCGGGCGCATCGAGGCGCGCGTCGGCCGGGCGCTGACCACGTCGGAGCTGTACTTCGCGCATTTCCTCGGCACGTCGAGCGCCGGGCGATTCCTGACGATGAGCGCCGACCGCCCGGACGAGGTCGCCGAGCGCGAGTTCCGCAGCGCGGCGCGGGCCAACCGGGCGCTGTTCACGCAGAAGGCCGACAAGGCCGCCGGCAAGGCGCGGCGCCACCTCACGGTGGCCGAGGTCTACGACCGGATCGACGGTATGATCGACCGGCGCCTGTCGCGCTACGAGGGCGTCGCCGCCGTCGCGGCCGCGGTCGAGACGGCCGAGCCCGCGGCGGAGCCGCCGGCCCAGCGCGTCCAGGTCACCGAAGCGCTGCCGCCCGACGGCGAGTGATCGCTCAGGCGCCGGGTCGCTTCGCGTTCGCGAGCTGAGCCGGCGTGTTCTGCGCGCCCATCGCCTGCGCCATGTCGGCGGCCGACTGGCCGGCGGCGTCGCGGCGGTCCGGGTCGGCGCCGTGGGCGAGCAGCAGGTCGACGATCTCGGTGCGGTCGAACATCGCCGCGGTCATCAGCGCGGTGCGGCTGCCGTCGCCGGTGCCGTCCACCGCCGCACCGTGGACGAGGAGCAGCGTCGCGATCGCGACGTCGCCCTTGAAGGCGGCGCCGGCGAGCGGGGTCTGGCCGCGGTCGTTGGGAAGTTCCGGGTCGCCGCCGGCCTCCAGGATGACGCGGGCGGTCTCGGCCTGGCCGTTGTAGGCCGCCAGCATCAGCAGGCTGTCGCCCTTATCGTTGCGGATGTTGGCCGGAAGCCCCTGCCCGAACAACTCCGCCAGCTCGGCGGCATGCCCCATCCGCGCATACTGGAACAGACGACCGGCGAAAGCGACGGTCTCGTCGTCAAGGGCGGGCGGGGACGCGTCAGCGGACATGCAGCGATCTTCGAGCCAGGGGAGCGACACCGCCGATCTGGCGCCGACCCCCCGTCCTGTCCAGTCCGGTCAGGCCGCGGCCGAGACCTTCGGTGCGCTCAAGCCGCCGAAGCGGCGGTCGCGGCGGGTGAATTCGGCCATCGCGGCCGCGAGGTCGGCCTCGCCGAAATCGGGCCACATCCGCTCGGTGAAGTGGAGCTCGGCATAGGCCGCCTCCCACAGCATGAAGTCGGAGAGGCGCTGCTCGCCGCCGGTGCGGATCAGCAGGTCGACGTCCACCGGCGAGCCGTGCATCGCGCCGGCGATCTCCGCTCCGAACGCCTCGCGCGAGGCGGGCTGGCCGGCGAGCCGCGCGGCGGCTGCGAGGATCGCGTCGCGGGCGGAATAGTCGACGGCGATGCGCAGGTGGAGCTTGCGCCCGGCGGCGGTCGCGGCCTCGGCCCGCTCGATCGCCTCGGGGAGCCCGGCCGGCAGCCGGTCGCGGCGGCCGACGACGCTGAGGCGGGTGCCGGTGCGGGCGAGCCGCGCCGTCTCGTTGCGCAGGTAGACGCGCAGCAGCCGCATCAGGCCGCCGACCTCGTCGGCCGGGCGCTGCCAGTTGTCGCTGGAGAAGGCGTAGAGGGTCAGCGTGCCGATCCCATGCTCGGGGCAGGCCTCGGCGGTGCGCCGGATCGCCTCGACCCCGGTGCGGTGGCCGGCGGCGCGCGGCAGCCCGCGCCGGGTCGCCCAGCGCCCGTTGCCGTCCATGATGATCGCGGCGTGAAGGCCCGGCCTGGTGTCGGTGGGGCTTTGCATCGTAGAAGGCTCCGGTCGGGGGCGGCGCGGATGGCGGGCGGTCGGCCGTCAGGCCGGGGTGGTGTTGAGGTGGCCGGATTCCGGCAGGCGGGCGGCCTTGGCGGCGTCGCGCACCACCTGTTCCAGGACGCCGAGGTACTCGAGGAAACGGGCCCGCCCCGCCGGCGTCAGCCGGCACAGGGTCTGCGGACGGTTATGGGCGTGGCCTTTCTCCAGGCTGACGAGATCGGCCTCCTGCAGCACCGCGAGGTGGCGGCTGAGGTTGCCGTCGGTGAGCCCGCACAGGCGCTTCAGGTCGGGGAACGCCAGGCCCTTCGGATGGCCGACGAGCGAGGTCAGCACGCTGAGCCGCGCCTTCTCGTGGATCACCCGATCGAGACCGTCGTAGGAGAAGCGGCCGTCGGCCCGATCAGAGATCGCCATCGCCGCCTCCGGTGCCGGACATCACGACGGCGAGCCAGCCCTGCCCGATGGCGAAGGGCAGGCCCATCAGCCAGGGCGAGAGCGCCCGGGTCTCGCCCGCGATCGCCAGCGCGGTCAGGCCGGCGAGAAGGTAGAACGCGCCCGCGCCCTGCACCGCCCGCGGCAGGATCCGCGCCGAGGCGAACAGGCCGAGGCCGACCAGCACCTGCCACAGGCCCGGCAGCATCCAGACCTGATCGGGGGCGAAGCGCGCGATCACCAGGGCGAGGCAGGCGCCCGCCCCGGCGGCGGGCAGGAACCCCTCGATCGCATTCCACACCATCGCGTCCGCCAGGCCCGAATGCAGCTGGCGCGAGCGCCGAACCGTCTCGATGCCGATGAGGCCGCCCGCTGCGCAGGCCGTCGCGATCCACAGGCCGAAGAACAGAAGCGGCCGCGCGTCTGGATCGCCGAGCCAGAGCGCCTGCCCGCACGCGGTCGCCAGGGCGAGCACCCCGGTGGCGGCCAGGGCCGCCGAGCCGAGGCCGCGGAACGCGGTGTCCCGCGCGATCTGCGAGCGGATGGCGACGATGTCGGCCAGCGCCTTGTCGAGGTCGTGCATGGGCTCTCCGGCGTCGAATCGCGCTTTGCATTGCAAAGTAACCCGAGGCCGCATACGCGGCAAGCGAATTATTGCAACCGTTGGTTTCATTTGTGGCGAAGTCGCTGGCACTCGTGGATCAGGGGGCGGCGCGACCTCGTCGTCGTCGACCGCCGTGACGGGCTGCGCGCCGCGAATGCGGCCCGCCCGCCGACCGGGCCCGTCGCGAGGGCCCGGGCATTCCGCCCGGATGTCTTCGCGCGTCTCGCGAATGCGCGAGGCAAGTGTTTTGTAGGGCGCGATTTCGTAAAACCGTGCCATCATCGCCGCGATCACCAGCGAGAGAGCATGATGGCATCCGAGAACAAGCGCGGAAATCGCGAGACGAAGAAACCGAAGAAGGTGGTTTCGAAGACGATTGCTGCGGCGCCCTCGACGAAGGACATGGTCAGCGCCGCGATCAAGACCGCCGGCAAGAAGACCAAGTAGCGCAACAGTCGCTTTCGCCCGGCGCCTGGATCGCCCGGGCGATCGGCGCGCCGGGCCGCGGAAAAAGCGCCGGCGTTGTCATCCCGCTAACCGACGGCATGCCACCATTTGGCATGCTCGATCGCATCTGGACGACGGCCAAGGCGGTATTCGGGGTGGGCCTGCTCGTGGTCTGCGCGCTGCTGGCTGCGCAGAAGCTCGATCGCGAGCGGGCGGAGCAGTCGGCCCAGGCCATGTTTCGCGCCGGCGGCCCCGAGGCCACCGGCTCGATCACGCCGTCGGCGTCGGCCTCGCAGACGCAGACGCCTTCGGAATAGCGCTTTTTGGGGGCGCGCTACTCGGCAGCCTGCCGGGCGGCGTAGCCGAGCCGGCCGTTCAGCTCCTTGATCAGCTTGACCGCGGCCTCCGCGATCACCGTGCCCGGCGGGAAGATCGCCGAGGCGCCGGCGGCGTAGAGCGCATCGTAGTCGCCGGGCGGGATCACGCCGCCGATCACGATCATGACGTCGCCGCGGCCCTGCTCGGTCAGCGCGGCCTTCAGCTCGGGCACCAGCGTCAGGTGGCCGGCCGCCAGCGACGAAACGCCGACGATGTGGACGTCGTTCTCCACCGCCTGCCGCGCGGCCTCCGCCGGCGTCGCGAAGAGCGGCCCGATGTCGACGTCGAAGCCGAGGTCGGCGAAGGCCGAGGCGATCACCTTCTGGCCGCGGTCGTGCCCGTCCTGCCCCATCTTGGCGACGAGGATGCGCGGGCGGCGCCCGTCGTTCTCCTCGAAGGCCTCGACCAGCCCCCGCACCTCCTCGACCGCTGGCGACATGCCACCCACCTCACGCTTGTACACGCCCGAGATCGACCGGATCTCGGCCCGGTGCCGGCCCCAGGCCTTTTCCAGCGCATCCGAGATCTCGCCCACCGTCGCCTTGGCGCGCGCCGCCTCGACGGCGAGCTCGAGCAGGTTGCCCTCCCCTTCCGCCGCCGCGGTCAGCGCGGCCAGCCGCGCATCGACGTCGGCCTGGTCGCGCTCGGAGCGCAGGCGCTTGAGCTTGTCGATCTGCAGCGTGCGCACGTTGCCGTTGTCGACGCGCATCAGCTCGATCTTCATCTCGTCGTCGGGCTTGAACTTGTTGATGCCGACGATGGTCTGGCGGCCGGAATCGATCCGGGCCTGGGCCCGCGCCGCCGCCTCCTCGATCCGGAGCTTGGGGATGCCGGCCTCGATCGCCTTGGCCATGCCGCCGAGCTCCTCGACCTCGCGCAGGTGCTCCCAGGCGCGGGCGACGATGTCGGCGGTGAGCTTCTCGACGTAGTACGAACCGCCCCACGGGTCGACGATGCGGGTGGTTCCGCTCTCCTGCTGCAGGAACAGCTGGGTGTTGCGGGCGATGCGCGCCGAGAAGTCGGTCGGCAGCGCCAGCGCCTCGTCCAGCGCGTTGGTGTGGAGCGACTGGGTGCCCCCTTGCGTCGCCGCCATCGCCTCGATGCAGGTGCGGGTGACGTTGTTGAACACGTCCTGCGCGGTCAGCGACCAGCCCGAGGTCTGCGAGTGGGTGCGCAGCGGCAGCGACTTCTCGCTCTTCGGCTCGAACTCCTTCACGAGCTTGGCCCAGATCAGGCGCGCGGCCCGCATCTTGGCGATCTCCATGAAGTAGTTCGTCGAGATCGCCCAGAAGAACGACAGCCGCGGGGCGAACTTGTCGATCGTCAGCCCGGCCGCCAGCCCCGCCTTGATGTATTCAACGCCGTCGGCCAGCGTGTAGGCGAGCTCGAGGTCGTTCGTCGCGCCCGCTTCCTGCATGTGGTAGCCGGAGATCGAGATCGAGTTGAACTTCGGCATCTTCTGCGAGGTGTAGGCGAAGATGTCCGAGATGATCCGCATCGAGCCCTTGGGCGGGTAGATGTAGGTGTTGCGGACCATGAACTCCTTGAGGATGTCGTTCTGGATCGTGCCGGCGAGCTTCTCCGGCGGCACGCCCTGCTCCTCGGCGGCGACGATGTAGAGCGCGAGGATCGGCAGCACCGCACCGTTCATCGTCATCGACACGGTCATCTCGTCGAGCGGGATGCCGGAGAACAGCGTCCGCATGTCGTAGATCGAATCGATCGCCACGCCGGCCATGCCGACGTCGCCCGAGACGCGCGGGTGGTCGGAATCGTAGCCGCGGTGGGTCGCGAGGTCGAAGGCGACCGAGAGGCCCTTCTGTCCGGCGGCCAGATTGCGCCGGTAGAACGCGTTCGAATCCTCGGCCGTGGAGAAGCCGGCATACTGGCGGATCGTCCAGGGCTGGGTGACGTACATCGTCGGGTACGGCCCGCGCAGGTACGGCGCGATGCCCGGATAGGTGTCGACGAATTCCAGCCCGGCCCGGTCGTCCGGCCCGTAATGGGTCTTCACCGGAATGCCCTCGGGCGTCATCCACGGCTCCCCCGACGGCGGCGGCGGCACGGCGACGGCGTCCGCGCCCCAGGCGATCTCGGCGAAGTTCGGGATGCGGGAGGTCATGGGCGGTCTTCTCGATCGGGGCCGGACTTTTCGCCATTATAGGCGAGACCCGATCAGACGCGACAGCCCTCTTCGACAAGGCGACACGGCGACAGGATATTCCGGTCGCACCCTCCCCCGCAAAGGGGGAGGGAAGACGTGCCCTAAGCGATCACGCCGCCGTCGCCTCCTGCCCGCCCGCGCGCTCCTTCGCGAGCTTGGTCACCGCCACCTGATCGACCTTGCCGGTGCCGAGCATCGGGATCGCGTCGACCACCACAACCTCGGCCGGGATCGCGAGGTCGGGGGCGCCCCGGCCCTTGGCGAAGGTCTGGTAGGCGGCGCGCGTCGCGTCCTTGCGCTGGGTGAACAGCACCAGCCGCTCGCCCTTGCGCGCGTCCGGCACCGCGGCCACCGCGCTCGGGCTGTCCGGCCACAGGTCGGCGGCGGTCGCCTCGATGCCGGCGAGCGAGATCATCTCGCCGGCGATCTTGGCGAAGCGCTTGGCGCGGCCCTTGATCGCGACGAAGCCCTGCGCGTCGATGGCGACGATGTCGCCGGTGTCGTGCCAGCCGTCCGGCGGCGGCTCCAGCACGCCGGGGTTCTCGGCGCGCAGGTAGCCGAGCATGATGTTGGGGCCGCGCACCACGAGGCGGCCGCCCTCCTCGATGCCGGGGACCGGGTCGAGGCGGTGCTCCATGCCCGGCACCAGGCGCCCGACGGTGCCGAAGCGGTTGAACATCGGCGTGTTGACCGCGACCACCGGTCCGCACTCGGTGACGCCGTAGCCCTCGAGGATGCGCAGGCCGAACTTCTCCGCGTAGGTCCGGCGGGTCGAATCCTTCACCGGCTCGGCGCCGGCCACGACGTAGCGCAAGCTGCGCAGGTCGTAGGCGTGCGCCACCTTGGCGTAGCCGGTCAGGAAGGTGTCGGTGCCGAACAGGACCGTCGCGTTCGAGCCGTAGACCAGCTCCGGCACGATCCGGTAGTGCAGCGGCGACGGGTAGAGGTAGACCGGAACGCCCGAGACCAGCGGCAGCACCAGCGCCGAGGTCAGCCCGAAGGCGTGGAAGATCGGCAGCACGTTGAACACCTTGTCGGACGGCCCGAAATCGATCCGGGCCGCGACCTGGGCGACGTTCGAGAGCATGCCGCGGTTGGCGACCATCACGCCCTTGGGCGTCCCCTCCGAGCCGGAGGTGAACAGGATCGCGGCCGCATCCTCTCCGGTCCGCGCCACGAGGGGCCTGCGCGCCGCCAGCAGTCCGCGGATCTTGTCGCCCGTCGTGATCGTGGCGCGCACGTCCTCCAGGTAGATCAGCTCGACTTTGTCCTTGATCGCCTCAACGAGGGGCCCGAGGCGGCCCTTCTCGATGAAGGCGCGCGAGGTGAGGATCTTCGTCACCTGCGCCGCCGTGCACGCGGAGAGGATGTTGGCCGCGCCGGCCGAGAAGTTGATCATCGCCGGCACCCGGCCGGCGGAGGCCAGCGCGAAGAACGTCACCGCGGCGCCGTTCGCGTTGGGCAGCATCAGCCCGATCGCCCGCCCCTCCCCCGCCAACGGCATCAGCTTGCGGCCGAGGATGTTGGCGCCCATCACGAGGCGGGAATAAGTGAGCTTGCCCGAGACCGGATCCTCCAGCGCCGTGCGGCGCCAGCCGAAGCGCTCGGCGGCCGCGATCAGCGCCGTCATCACGCTCCGGTCGATGTCGGTGGTGTCGAACACCAGCTCGGACATGATGCCGTAGAGCGCCGCGCCCGCCGCCTGCCGGCGCGCCTTGCCCTTCAGCTCCGGGTCGACCCCGAGCTTGACCGGCGGCATCACCGTGACGACCACCTTCGGCCACCAGCGCCGCTTCACCTGATCGCGGGACAGCCGCGAGAACACGGTCTTCTCGAGCCCCTCGATCCGCACCGGCAGGACCATCGCGCCGGACTTGTCGGCGATCAGGCCGGCGCCGTCGTAGACCTTCATCAGGCTGCCGGTGACGGTGAGGCGGCCTTCGGGGAAGATGATCAGGGTCTCGCCGCCCTTCACCGCGTTGATCAGCGAGCGGGTGGCGAGCGGCCGGGTCGGATCGAGCGGCATCGCCTTGGTGACCCGCAGGAACGGCTTCACCCACCAGCGCTGCGCGATGCCGTGGTCGACGGCGAAGACCGGCTCCTGGTCGAGCAGCGACAGGGCGAGCGGCGCGTCGAGGAACGAGACGTGGTTCAGGGCGACGATGCAGTTCGCGCCGGCCTTCTCCACGTTGTCGAGCCCGCGCACCTCGAGCCGGTAGAACGCCCGGAACAGGATCGACAGGAAGTCGCGGAACGGGCTCGTCTCCAGGGTGACAAGGACCACGACCGCGACGACGAGGTTGAGCGCCGCCACGAGCGCCAGCAGCGTCGCGCTCGAGAAGCCGGCGCCCTGGAGCGCGGCGAGCGCCAAGGTGCCGCCGACCATGAAGGCCGCGGTCATCACGTTGACGGCGCCGATGATGCGGGCGCGCTTGTCCTTGTCGGTCCAGGCCTGCACCGCGGCAAACGACGGCACGATGTAGAGGCCGCCGGCCATGGCCAGCCCGAGGAAGTCGATCGCCACCCGCAGGCCGGAGCCCGTGCGCAGGAAGTCGGCGGCGCCGATCATCGCGCCGGGCTCGGGTGCATGGTGGGCGACCGTCCAGGCGAGGTCGAGGCCGAACAGGGCCATCAGCAGCGCGCCGACGGGGGTGGGCAGCAGCACGATCCGCCCGCTGCACAGCCACGAGGCTAGGCCCGAGCCCAGCGCGATGCCGACCGAGAACACCGCGAGCAGCAACGTGACCACCGTCTCCGAGCCGTTGAAGTCGTGCCGCACCAGCAGCGGCAGCAAGGACAGCACCACCACGCCGACGAGCCAGAACCAGCTGACGATGATCGAGCCGCGCCACAGGCGGCGGTCGCTCCACAGGTCGCGCAGCAGGGCCACGGTGGAGCGTGCGACGTTGCGGTCGACCTGCAGGTCGGGCGCGCCCTCGCCGGTGCGCGGGATCGCCCGCGCCGCGAGCCAGCACAGCACGGCGAAGGCCATGATCAGGCCGCCGAAGACGAGGTGCGAGCCGCCCATGGCGCTGGCGAAGCCGGCGGCGATCGTGCCGAGCAGGATCGCGAGGAAGGTCGCGGCCTCGACCAGCGCGTTGCCGGCAGGCAGCTCCTCGCGGCGCAGGTGGTCGGGCAGGATGCCGTACTTGATCGGCCCGAACAGGGCCGCGATCGTCCCGAACAGCCCGAGCGCGACGAACAGGATCGGCACCGAGGCGAGGAAGAACCCGAGCACCGCGGTGCCGGCGGCGAAGATCTCGGCGAACTTCAGCCGCTTGGCGATCACCGCCTTGTCGTAGCGGTCGGCAAGCTCGCCCCCGAGGCCCGACAGGATGAAGAACGGCCCGATGAACACGGCGCTCGCCAGCGTCACCAGGATGCCGGAGTCGGAATCGCCGCCTTGCGAGACTTTGAACAGGATCAGGAAGGCGAGCGCGTTCTTCAGGAAGTTGTCGTTGAAGGCCGAGAAGAACTGGCACCAGAACAGCGGCGCGAAACGCCGGGCGGTCATCAGCGAACGGAACATGGCGGTCTCCCCGGCTGGGCCATGACTGGCTCAACCCGTGCGGTCGCGTCAAATCCCGGGCCCGGTGCGATCCACGCTGGACGACGGAATTTGAACAACGTGCAAACTAAGCGATCGCGGGCGGTGCGCAAGCTTGTTCTTGCACGCCGTGCAATCTATCGCTGCATCCCGTGCGCGACCGCACGGGACACCGCGGATGCATAGCGTGAAGACCGTTAAGAAGCGCGCCGCCGGCCCGCGCGGCGACGTCGACCGGGCCGGCTTCCTCGCGCTGGTCTGCGAGGCCGCCGAGGGCATCGTCCGAAACCAGGGCGTGCGCGCCCTCGGGATGCGGCCGCTCGCCGCCGCGATCGGCTACGCGCCGAACTCGATCTACAATGCGGTCGGCGATCTCGACGCGGTGCTGCTGCGGGTGAACGCCCGCACCTTCGCCCGGCTGCGGGACGCGCTCGCGGCGGCCCTCGACCCGGCGGGGTCGCCGCGGGCGAACGCGGCGGCCCTGGCCTCCGCCTACCTCGCCTTCGTCGCCGCGGATCCGGCGATCTGGAGCCTCGTCTCCGACCAGGCGCCCGCGCGCGGCGCCGCGGTGCCGGACTGGTACTGGGAGGCGTTGGCCTCCGCGACCGGCCTCGTCGACGGAACGCTGCAGCCGCTGCTGCCCGACGCCGCCGAGCGCGCCCAGGCGGTGGCCGCCCTGTGGGCGTCGCTGCACGGGCTCGCCTCGCTCTCGACCTCGGGCAAGCTCGGGGCGCTGACCGACGCCGCCCCCGCGGACCTCGCGCGGATGCTCGTCGCCCGCTTCCTGGCGGCGGATCCGGCGGGCTGATTGACCGCTCCCGCGAAACCGGGTTGTTGGGCGGAAAGTCCCTGAGAGATCGAGCGAACCATGGTCCTGAAACGCGTGCCGACGACGCCGTTCTCCGATCAGAAGCCCGGCACGTCCGGCTTGCGCAAGAAGGTCGCCCACTTCCGCCGGCCGCACTACGTCGAGACCTTCGTCCAGGCGATCGTCCAGTCCGTCGCCGGCCGCGAGGGCGCGACCCTGGTGCTCGGCGGCGACGGGCGCTTCTTCAACCGCGCGGTGGTCCAGACCGCGCTGAAGATCGCCGCCGCCAACGGCTTCGGCCGCGTCCTCGTCGGCCGGGGCGGCCTGCTCTCGACGCCGGCCGCGTCCTGCGTGATCCGCAAAGCCGGCGCGATCGGCGGCATCATCCTCTCGGCGAGCCATAATCCCGGCGGGCCGGACGGCGATTTCGGCATCAAGTTCAACACCGCCAACGGCGGCCCGGCGCCCGAGAGCGTCACCGAGGCGATCTATTCCGCGACGAAGACGCTGACGGAATATCGCATCGCCGACGTGCCCGACCTCGACCTCGACCAGGTCGGGGCGACGCGGATCGGCGACATGGTCGTGGAGGTGATCGATCCGGTCGCCGACTACGCCGCGCTGATGGCCGAGCTGATCGATTTCGACGCGATCCGCCGCCTGTTCGCATCCGGCTTCCGCATGCGCTTCGATGCGATGAGCGCGGTGACCGGCCCCTACGCCCACGCGATCCTCGAAGGCATGCTCGGCGCCGAGCCCGGCACGGTGGTCAACGGCGAGCCGAAGGAGGATTTCGGCGGCCACCACCCCGATCCGAACCCGGTCCACGCCCACGACCTCTACCAGCTGATGCTCGGCCCCGACGCGCCGGATTTCGGCGCGGCCTCGGACGGCGACGGCGACCGCAACATGATCGTCGCGCCGGGCCTGTTCGTGACCCCGAGCGACAGCCTCGCGATCCTGGCGGCGCACGCAAGCGTCGCGCCCGGCTACGCATCCGGGCTCGCCGGCATCGCCCGCTCGATGCCGACGAGCCGCGCGGCCGACCGCGTCGCGGCCCGCCTCGGGATCGGTGCCTACGAGACGCCGACCGGGTGGAAGTTCTTCGGCACGCTGCTCGATGCCGGCTTGATCACGCTCTGCGGCGAGGAGAGCGCCGGCACCGGCTCGAACCACGTCCGCGAGAAGGACGGGCTGTGGGCGGTGCTGCTCTGGCTCAACATCCTGGCCGCGACGGGCAAGCGCGCCGACGCGATCGTGCGCGAGCACTGGGCGGAGTACGGGCGCGACTACTACACCCGGCACGATTACGAGGAGATCGCCTCGGACGCCGCCAACCGGCTGATGGACGGGTTGCGGGACAAGCTCGCGGAGCTGCCCGGCCGGCGGATCGGCGACGTCACGGTCTCGGCGGCGGACGATTTCCGCTACGTCGACCCGGTCGACGGCTCGGTGAGCGAGCGCCAGGGCATTCGCGTCACCTTCGCGGAGGATGCCCGCATCGTCTACCGCCTGTCCGGCACCGGCACGGCGGGCGCGACGCTGCGCGTCTACATCGAGCGCTACGAGGCGGCGCCGGACCGGCTCGAGCGGCCGGTCGCCGCGGTGCTGGCTCCGCTGGTCGCCGTCGCCCGCGAGCTGGCGGAGATCGAGGCGCTGACCGGACGGGCCGAGCCGAGCGTGGTGACGTGAGCCGGAACCGATCCCGGTAGACTACCGGTTGCGGAGGTGCCGGGCGGCGCTTGGCATATTGTGTGCCTCCCATGTCGGCACGAGCCCGCGCGGCGGAACGCAAGGAGGTCCTCCTTGCCCGTGGATCGGTGATGCCGTCCGATCGACGGAGGGCGTCGCCGTTTCCTTCGACGCGCGGATCGTTCCCGTTCCGCGATCGAAAAGTGCCCGATGGACAAGACTTCGCTCACGCGCCGCAACCTCATGCTCGGGAGCGCCGCCCTCGGCGCGCTCGGGGTGGGCTGGCCGCTCGCCGCGCCCGGCGCCCTCGCCCAGGGGGGCTCGGCGCCCGGCGGCAAACCCGCGGGCACCCTGACCTACGGCATCTCGATGTCGGACCTGCCGCTCACCACCGGGCAGCCGGACAAGGGCGCGGGCGGCTACCAGTTCACCGGGCTGACCCTCTACGATCCGCTGATCGCCTGGGAGCTCGACGTTGCGGACCGCCCCGGCAGGATGGTGCCCGGCCTCGCGACGTCCTGGGAGAGCGACCCGGCCGACCGCAAGAACTGGACGTTCCACCTGCGCGACGGGGTGAAGTTCCACGACGGCTCGGCCTTCGATGCGGACGCGGTGATCTGGAACTTCGACAAGGTGCTCAACAAGGAGGCGCCGCACTTCGACCAGCGCCAGGCCGCCCAGGTGAGGCCGCGCCTGCCCGGCGTGGCGTCGTATCGGAAGCTCGATGCGATGACCGTGCAGGTGACGACGAAGACCGCCGACAGCCTGTTCCCCTACCAGATGCTGTGGTTTCTGATCTCGTCGCCGGCCGGGTTCGAGGCGGCCGGGCGCGACTGGTCGAAGTTCGCGTTCCAGCCCTCCGGGACCGGGCCTTACAAGATCGGCCAGCTCCAGCCCCGCGTCCGCCTCGAGCTCGTGGCGAACGAGGCCTACTGGAACCCCAAGCGCGCCCCGAAGCTCGCCAAGCTGACGCTGGCCTGCGTGCCCGAAGACCTCGCCCGCGTGAACGCGCTCCTGTCGGGCAACGTCGACCTGATCGAATTGCCCGCGCCCGACGCCGTGCCGCGTCTGAAGGCCGCCGGCATGCGGATCGTCGGCAACGACACGCCGCATGTCTGGAACTACCACCTCTCGATGGTCGAGGGCTCGCCCTGGCGCGACATCCGCCTGCGCAAGGCCGCCAACCTCGCGATCGACCGCGACGGCGTGGTGCAGCTGATGGGCGGCCTGGCCGCCCCGGCCGTCGGGCAGGTGCAGGCGTCGAGCCCGTGGTTCGGCAAGCCGACCTTCCAGATCAAGACCGACGTCGCGGCGGCCAAGACGCTCGTGGAGGAGGCCGGCTTCTCGGTGAAGAACCCGGTCAAGGCGACGATCCTGATCCCCACCGGCGGCACCGGGCAGATGCTGTCCCTGCCGATCAACGAGTTCATCCAGCAGAGCTGGGCCGAGATCGGCATCCAGGTCGAGTTCAAGACCGTCGAGCTGGAGGTCGCCTATACCGGCTGGCGCCAGGGCGCGGCCGACCCGAGCCAGAAGGGCGTCTCGGCCGGCAACATCGCCTACGTCACCTCCGATCCGTTCTACGCGATCCTGCGCTTCTACGATTCGCGCCAGATCGCCCCGAACGGCGTGAACTGGAGCCACTGGAAGAACGCCGAGGTCGATGCGCTCTGCGACAAGGTCAAGGCCAGCCTCGACCCGGCGGAGCAGGACAAGCTGCTGGCCCGCATCCACGAGATCGTGGTCGACGAGGCGGTACAGGTCTGGGTCGTGCACGACACCAACCCGCACGCGCTCTCGCCGAAGGTGAAGGGCTACACCCAGGCCCAGCACTGGTTCCAGGACCTGACGACGCTGGCGTGATGGGGCGGCGCGGGTTTCCTTCGCTACCGGATCGCGCAGACGCGTGACGGGTACTCCCTCCCCCCTCTGCGGGGGGAGGATGCTCCGCGAAGCGGGTCGGGAGAGGGGACGCGTTGTCCGGAGAGGTCGCTCCCCTCTCCCAACCCTCGCTCACGCGAGGCTCACCCTCCCCCGCAGAGGGGGGAGGGAAGATCGTGGTCAGGGATGCGGGGTCGGCGATGCGCCGGCCCCCTGCCCCACCCCGTCAAAGCCGCTCGACCTCGGCCGTCTCGCCCGCCAGCCGCACCAGCACCTGCCGCAGCCAGCGGTGGGCCGGGTCGTCGTCGTAGGAGGCGTGCCACAGCATCGAGACCGAGACCGCATCCAGCTCCACCGGCGCCGGGCTCACCGTCAGCCCGAGCGCGTCGGCGAAGTAGGTCGCGAGCCGCGCGTGCATCGTCGTGATCACCGGGGCGGCGCGCACCAGGAACGGCACCACCAGGAACCGCGGCGTCGTCAGCGCCAGCGTCCGCGCCCGCCCGAGCTTGGCCAGCGCGTCGTCCACGACACCGTGGGCGGTCTCGCGCAGGCTGGTGAGGATGTGCGGGAAGCGGAGGTAGTCGTCCAGGGAGATCGGCGGCGCGAGCCCGACCTGGCCGGCGTCGAACAGGCAGACGTAGGTGTCGCGGTAGAGCAGGCGCTGCTTGTGATGGGTCTGCCCCTCGAACCCGAAGCCGATGGCGAGGTCGACCCGGTCGGCGTCGAGCTCCTCCAGGATGTGCGTGCGGTCGACCGAGCGCAGCAGCAGGCGGATGCCCGGCGCCTCGGCGCGCAGGTAGCCGAGCAGCCGGGGCCCGAGCAGGACCTCGGTGCTGTCCGGCAGGCTGACCGTGAAGGTCCGCTCGGTCGTGGCCGGATCGAACGCCGCCTCGCGCCGGACGATCGCCTGGATCTGCCGCAGGGCCGCGCGGACGGGCTCGGCCAGCGCCAGGGCGCGTGGCGTCGGCCGCATGCCGTCGGGGGCGCGGGTCAGCAGCTCGTCGTCGAACAGCCGGCGCAGGCGGGCGAGGCTCGAGCTCATTGCCGACTGGCCGATGCCGATGCGAGCCGCGGCGCGGGTCACGCTGCGCTCGGCCAGCATCGCGTCGAGGGCGACGAGCAGATTCAGGTCGATGCAGCTAAGATCGATGTGATCGATAGTCATCAGTGATACGATCGGTTTGTTCCATGCTGCACTGCAGAACATATCCGTGACCAAGGCAAGGGCATCGGGCCCTTGGCAGCACGAAGGTCACACGATCATGTCCATCAAGACTCGCAGCCGCACCGTCGCCCTCGCGGCCATCGTCGCCCTCACCGCCGGCCTCGGCAGTGCAGGCGCAGCCGAGATCAAGCCGGCCGCGGCCGGCAGCGTCGACCTCGGGACCCTGTCCGGCGTCGCCTACTACACCGCCGAGCCGAAAGGGTATCGCGTCGTCGTCACCCTGGCGCCGCGCGCCGCAGCCCCCGCCGTCCGCTTCGAGACGGTCCTGGCCGACGACCAGAGCGTGACGCTCTCGACCCCGCGCCCGGCCGACTCGCCCGCCGAGACGATCGAGATCAGCCGCGTCGGCGACCGCATCCTAGTCCAGCCCTCCCGGACCAAGGCCGTCACGCTGGAAGCCGCGGCCGTCGACTGAGCGCTCCGGGCATGCCCGGCCGTGCCGACCCTCCCGGCCTCGCGACGAGGCCGGGAGCCGGCAGACGCCGTCAGGCCGGATCATGGAGCCGCCGACCGGACGACGCGCGCGCCACCTCCGCGCGGACATGCTCGCGGAACAGCCGGACCCGCGCCGGCAATTCGCGCCCCGCGAGGCTGACCGCCCGGAGCGTCCCGCCGCGGCTCGCCCAATCGGGCATCACCGGAACCAGCGTGCCGGCGCCCAGCGCCTTCGCGGCGACGAGGCTCGGGATGTGGCCGATGCCGACGCCGGCCAGCGTCAACCGCAGCACGGTGGCGAAATCCGTCGCCCGCACCACCGGGCGCACGTCGATCAGCGCCTCGCGCCCGAGCCGGTCCGACACCGCGATCTGCGAGGCGCCGACGCGCTCGCGCGAGAACACCACGTCGTGGTCGCAGAGCCCGGCGAGGTCGGCCGGAGCCGGCTTCCGGGCGAGATAGGCCGGGGCGGCGTAGAGGCCGATCGTCAGCTCGGCGAGGATCGGCGCCATGTAGCCGCTGTCCGGATGCGCGCCGCCGAGCCGCAGGGCGAGGTCGACGCGGTTGGCGGCGAGGTCCAGCCGGTTGTCGGTGATCAGCAGTTCGATGGTGATCTGCGGGTAGCGCGCGCGGAAGCTCGCCACGAGATCGGGCAGCACCTCGACGCCGAAATCGATGGAGGCGGTGACGCGCAGGTGCCCGCGCGGTTCGGTTCGGGCGCCGCGCGCCGTCTCCAAAGCCTCGTCGAGGAGCGCAAGGCTCTCCTGGGCGCGGGCGTGGAAGGCCAGCCCGTCGGCCGTCGGCGAGACCGCGCGCGAGGTTCGCGCCAGCAGCGTCACGCCGAGCACCGCCTCCAGCCGCGAGACGCGGCGGCTGACGCTGCCCTTGGTCTCGCGCACGAAGGCCGCCGCCTGGGTCACGCTGCCGAGGTCGACCACCGCGCAGAAGGCACGCACGTCGTCGAGATGCCCGGTGAAGGTTTCCGGAATCGCAACCATGCGTCTCCGGTTACCGCGCTTCCGCACCGCTGGGAAGCGGCCTATCTCGGCGCCTCCGAACGGCGTATCCCGCCGTGCCAGCGAGCCCGGAGCTCTTCGTGAAGCCCTTCAGCCCCTCCGCCCTGTCGATCGCACTCATGCTCGCCGCCGCCCCGGCGCTGGCGCAGACACCGCCGACCCGCGACCCGGCCCAGATCCAGGCCGGCGCCTACGCGGTCGATGCCGGCCACACCCAGGTCGGGTTCACCGTGTCGCACATGGGCTTCTCGAACTATTCCGGCGGCTTCTCCGAGGTTTCGGGCACCCTCGACCTTCAGCCGAAGAGCCCGGCCCAGAGCAGCCTCAAGATCACGATTCCCGTCGCGTCGGTCACCACCACCAGCTCCAAGCTCACCGACGAGCTGAAGGGCGACCAGTGGCTCGACGCGACCAAGTACCCGGAGATGACCTTCGTCTCGACCAAGGTCACGCCCGAGGGCAAGGACAAGGCCAAGGTCGCCGGCAACCTGACGCTCCACGGCGTGACCAAGCCGGTGACCCTCGACGTGACCCTGGTCGGCGCCGGCGTGAACCCGCTGAGCAAGAAGTACACGGTCGGTTTCGACGCCAAGGGCACGATCAAGCGCTCGGAATTCGGCGTGAAGACCTACGTGCCGCTGATCGGTGACGAGCTGCACCTCACCATCGCCGGCGCGTTCGAGCGCACCGAATAGGCCCAAGCCGCGCACGACCGCCGGCCCCGAGATCGCGATGCCAGGAACGACCATGCCCGAGGCCGTGGCCCCTGCCCCGCTCCGGTACACCCGCGTCGCGATCGCCTTCCACTGGGCGATCGCGGCCCTGGTGCTCGCGCTCCTCGGCATCGGCCTCGCGATGACGCATGCGGACCTGGCGCCGATGCGCCGGTTCCAGCTCTACCAGTGGCACAAGTCGGTCGGCATCACCGTGCTCGTGCTGTCGCTGCTCCGGCTCGGCTGGCGCGCCTTCCACAGGCCCCCGCCCCTGCCGGCGGCGATGCCGGCCCTGGAGCGCGGCGCGGCGCATCTCGCCCACGCCGTGCTCTACGCCCTGATCATCGCGATGCCCCTGGTCGGCTGGGCGCTGGTCTCGGCCTCGCCGTTCAACATCCCGACGGTCCTGTACGGCGTCGTGCCCTGGCCGCATCTGCCGATCGTCCCGGACCTCCCGAACAAGGCGGCGGTCGAGGCCGGATTGAAGCTGGTCCATGCGTCCGGCGCCTGGTTCCTGATCGCCCTTCTCGTGCTGCATGCCGGCGCCGCCCTGCGGCACCATTTCGTCCTGCGGGACGACACCCTGCGGCGGATGCTGCCGTCGCTCGGCCCCACCCGCCGCGAGGTTTCGCCCCGATGACGTATCGCCTGCTGCTCGCCGCCGCGATCCTTGCCGCACCCGCCTGCGCCGAGGCCGCGGATTGGGCCGTCGATCCGGCCAAGAGCCGCCTCGGCTTCTCGGGGGTTCAGGTCGGCGTCCCGTTCAAGGGCCGCTTCAAGCGCTTCGAGGCCGAGATCGCCTTCGACCCGGCCGCCCCGGAGACCGGGCATGCGCTGGTGACCGTCGACCTCGCCAGCGCCGAGACCGGCGACGTCCAGCGCGACGAGGCCCTGCCGCGGGCCGACTGGTTCGCCACCAAGGCGACGCCTCAGGCCCGCTTCGAGGCGACGCGCTTCGTGCCCAGGGGCGGCGACGCCTACGAGGCCGTCGGCAGCCTCACGATCCGCGGCATCCGCCGCGACGCGACCCTGCCCTTCCGCCTCACCCTTGCCGGCGATGCCGCTCACGCCACCGGGCATCTCGACCTCGTGCGCACCGATTTCGGCGTCGGGCAGGGGCCGTGGGCGTCGGGCCAATGGGTCGCCCTTGAGGTCGGCGTCGACCTCGATCTCGTGGCACGCCGGAAGGACGCTGCGCGCTAGGATCGCGATGTTCGAAGTGCGGGCTGCCTGCGACCTCGGCCGGCACGCGGCCGGTCGTCCTTCGCCGAGCCGGACCCACTTCCGAGCCGAAGCGGCCGAATGCGCGAATGACCGGCGGCGCAAGAGCGCAGCCGGTCGGGATCTCGGCGCGAACGCGCCCGTCGACTAACGGCGATCACCGGTCGCGAAACGTCGTCGCCCGGTCGCCCTCGAGCGGGCCCTTGGACCCTGGGACCAGGCCGCTGTCGATCAGCCAGAGGGCCAGCGCCGCGGCTGCGATCAGCGTCGCCAGCGATCCGAGCCGCCCGATATGCCGGCGCGTTACCAGCATCACCACGAGGATGCCGAGGAAGGCCAGCAGAAGCACGGTCATCAGCATGGGCCTATCCTTCGGATGGAGGTGCACTCCGGGAGCCTGCCGGGTCCGGAGGCGCCCTCATGCGGAGCGGCCCTTCGACCTCATCGCGGCGGAGCCGACATCTCGCGCCTCGGTTGCCGGCTGCGACCTCCTCACGGCCGCGGCGCCGCTGGTGGGGTTGCCGGCGTCGTGCCGGGCTGTGTCGGCGCCTGTGGGTTCGCCGGTGCCGGCGCCGGCTGCCCGGGCCCGGCCGGCGGAACACCAGGGCCGGTCTGCAATGTCTGGTCGGCCTTCGTCTGGATCTGATCGGCGGTCTGCTGGGTGATCAAGCCGTAGGACACGGCGACGGCCAGGGCGACGGCGAGGATCGCCCCGATGATCGTCTTCGCGAGCCTGCTCTGCATGAAAGCCTCCCCGGGTCCGACGCCCCTACGCAGCTTCCTTGCGCGTGACCACCAGGGCCCAGATCGTTGCCGGGATCCAGCCGATGACGGTGATGTGGAGGAGGATGCACAGGATGCCCTGGATCACCTTCCCGCGCAGGAACATCGCCAGCCAGGGCGCCAGGAAGCAGATGATGATCATGACCATGGCGCGTCGCATCCCCAGACGATGTTGGCGGCCGCACGGCGTCGGCCGATGCTGCCCCGCACACTCAGGCTGTTTCAGCCCGATTTGTTCCGACTCAGGCTCGCCCAAGCGGCGTGGGCGCGGTGAGGGAGCCTGTCGCCACGGTTGGCATGCGTTGTCGTTTGACCGACCGTCGCGGATCGGCGGTCGGCGTTTTCGGCTGCCGCTCCAGGCCGCCCCGCTCCTCCGGCTCGAAGGTCATCCCTCCCGGGCGTTCGCGGTTTCCGTATCCATCGCCAGCACCGCAAAGCTGGCGAGCCAGTGGGCGCCCATGTAGTGCGTCGTCAGGTGCGGGAGGCTGGCGTCGAGATGCGCCTCGGCTGCTTCCAGCATCATCGGTCGGCGGGGATCGCCCGACGGCAAGGCTTCGGCCAGCGCGCGGAAGCACCAGGCCCGGCTCAGGTTGAGACCGTCGAGATGGGTGATCTTGCCGTCGCTGCGATCCGTCGGGACGACCGGCGCGAACAGAGTTGCGGGCTGGCCGTGGGCGAGGCGCGGCACGAAGCGATCGAGCCACGGGAGGAAGCGCGCCGACGGGAGCAGGCGTCGCATGCATTCCGCTTCGATCAGGCTGGGCGACTGTAAATCGTCGCCCCCCGGCTCGCCCCAGGCTGGGCAGTCGACATCCTCACCGTACCAGGCCTCGGCCGTGTCGGCGAGGAGCCCGGCCAGGGCCGCGTCGCCGGTTCCCTCGGCATGGTCGAAGGCCATCCGCAGGCCGAAGGCGGTGTTGGGGTGGGTGCCGACGCGCACCGGGTAGCCGGCGATCGGCAGGAAGTCCCGGAAGCGTTGCGCGAACAATCCGGCGAGGGGAGCGAGCGCGCGGGACCATCGCGTCTCCGGCAGGTGCCGCAGCTCGTCGGCGAGCTTCAGGAGCCAGGCCCATCCGTAGGGGCGCTCGAACCCCCGCGCGGTCGGGGCGGCGAGATACAGCCTGCTGCGACCCGAACCCTCGACTTCGTCAAGCTATCAGAATGGGCCGGCGACGCGCTGACGGCGCAGGCACGGCCGCTCATCAAGGGCCTACTCGACCAAGGGGCCATGTCGGTGCTGTACGGCGATAGCAACGTCGGAAAGACCTTCGTGACGATGGATCTGGCGTTTCACATCGCCAGGGGCATGCCGTGGGGCGGCATGAAGACCACGCGCAAGGTGGCCGCCTACGTCGCCGCGGAGGGCGGCCAAGGCGCCCGCAAGCGCGGTGCGGCGCTCCTGAGGAAATATGGCGCCTGTGATGATTTTCATATCCTGCCGGAGCCGGTCGACCTGTTGCGTGAGGGCGCGGACCTGCGGCCGCTCATCAAAGCGCTCAAGGAACTCGGTGACGATCTCGGACTGGTCGTCATCGACACGTTGTCCCGCGCGCTCGCCGGCGGCGACGAGAACAGCTCGACCGACATGGGCGCTGTCGTTCGAAACCTCGACGCCATACGCAACGCCGTCAGCGCACATGTTCTGGTGGTCCACCATACCGGCAAGGACAAAGCCAGAGGTGCCCGCGGGCATTCCCTGCTGCGAGCGGCCACGGACACGGAGATCGAGGTCGCCGAGAAGCAGATCACCGTGACGAAGCAGCGTGACCTCGAAAAGTCCTATGCGTCCGCGTTCGAGCTCGACGTCGTGACGCTCGGCAAGGACGAAGACGGCGATCCGGTGACGTCGTGCACGCTGCGCCTAGTAGCCAGACGAGCAGAGGTTGCTCCAGGCCTCGCTACGCCAACTGAGCAACAGATCCTCGACGGTTTGCAAGCTTGCGCGGACACGGCCGCCGATCCGAGGGCGGGGGTGCCACAGGCCGAACTCGTAGCATTCTTCGACCGGCCGGAATTTGGCCCGGAGAAGCTGCGTTTCCACCTCCGCGAAATGCTCAAGAAAAACCTCGTCGAGCGGGTAAGTCGCGGGTGCTGGCGGACAAGGTGTCCGAACGAGAACAGCGTCACCACGTGGTTCGAGCCGCAGGAAGTGCCGCTTTCGCCCGAACGAAGCGGAGGAAGCCCTCTGGTCGGAGGCGTGTTTGATTAAATGCCCGTCTGACCTCCGGAGCGTAGCGGAGGACAAAGCGGAGGATAATTTATCGTTTTTTTGCAATAGTTTAACTGAAGCGGAAGAAAGCGGAGGAAAGCGGAGGACGTCAAGGCACAAAGCGGAGGGCTCCGGAGGGGGGCCTAGGGGCCCTCCGGTCTCCGCAGCGCCCACCGGATAAATTCGAGAAATTGGCTGCGAGATTTATTCGATGCGTGTTGAGCGACGCCAACGTTCAGCCGAACGTGCTGACCAGTTCATGGCGTTGGGGCGCGCGGCCGCTGACGGGCCCCTCATTCGTCAGGGATAGGATGGACGAGAGACTTCACCGACGAGGTCTTACCGATCGTGCCCGTCGGGGCGTTCCATTGCCTTTCGGGCCGCCCAGCCTCCAACCAGCGCCGGCATTGCGAATATCAGGCACGGGCCAACGAGCAGGAAGAACAGCCCCGGGAACATCAGGGCATAGCTTTCCATTCGAGGAAGGCACCTCATCAGGCGATCGCGAAACCGGGACGGCAGTGGGTTCGGATTACCTTCGCTTAGTAAGATACGACCCACTCGCGAGTTCGGCTGGCCGCTGGTTCCGGGCTCGGGCTGGGCCATTTGTAGCTCCTCAATTGCTCAATTTTGGTTTGATGCTATCGTCTTCGTATCAAATTTTATTTGAGGATGGTGATATGCCGTTGAAGTCAGGCCGATTTACGCGGCAGGAACAGGCGTTCGTTGACCAGATGGCACATGTGAACAATCCTACGCTCGCGGCCCGCGGCGCGGGCTACTCACAGCCGGCGTCGCAGGGTGGGGTGCTGATGCGCCGACCAGACGTCCTCGCCAGCGTTCAGGCCGCCGTGGCGTACCGGCTGAAGACCGAGGGCGCCGAGGTTGGCGTCGGGACGCTGATCGAGATCGCGAAGGACGTGAAGCATCCGGCCGCGAGCAGGGTCATGGCGGCGAAGGCGCTCGTGCAGCTCTCTGGCGTGGCTCAGGGTGAGGACGACGGCGAGAAGCCCTTGTCGAGCCTCTCACGGGCAGAACTCGCCCACCGGGCCAACCAGGCGCGCGAGATCCTAGCCGAGCTCGATGCGCCCGTGATCGAGCACGAGGCCCCAGCAGGGACCGTATTCGACTGAGCAGTCCTTTCCTGAGGCTGGCGACGCAATCGCCCCCTGGGTGCCTTCCAGGCACGTCGTAGGCGATCAGCGAGACCACAGATGACCACGGACGGGTTGTGCCACGCCATCGCCAAGGCGGATGGGGTCGCATGATCGAGGAAGCGCGCTGCGTCCCGCCCACCGTTCGCAGGCCCTGCCCGACCAGAGGGGTAGAATTTTGCAACGGCTTTTTGAGACCGACGCAATCGGGGACACGTAACTCACGCACCGCCGCGTTGACGGCGCGCCTTCGTGGCCGCGAAACTCGCAAGCTGAAGGGCCTTCAACCTTCCGCGGGCCTCTGGGCTGAGGCCAGATGTCCGCTCAGTGATTGACGGTGGATCGGGCGGTCTGGTGGCGCGCCGGCGCACCTTGCGCCCTGCCCATCGAGCATAGGCCAGTTCCTGTTGCTGCCGCTGGAGCACCACGAAATCGCTCTCGAGGATCAGCACGGGGCGCCCGGGCAGAAAGGCGATCAGGCCAGCGTATCTGAGCTTGCGCACCTTCGAGACGGAGCACTTCAGACGGTCGGCGACCTCAGCTTCGGTGAGAAGGCATGGGAGACCGGTCATGGCAGGCCCTTCGCCCTACGAATGCGCCGGAGATCGATTTCGGGGTCGCGTGGCGGAAACAACATGTCGATGTTGGCTACGATCCAATCGGCGTAGACCAACATCGCGGCTCGTATGCTGTCGTGTCCGGTGCTGATACGCGCGGAGCGGCGCCCCCTCACCCAATGGATGTAAAATTTTCCGTTCGAGTGACGTTCAAGTCTTGGATGGCTCACAGCGCGATCCCCTAGAAATGCGCGCGCAATTTCTCGCAAGCAAACACTTCAGTCAACACTCAAAAACATTGAGAAAAGTCTGATCTGTTGGCAATGTCGGCCGATATATCAGACAAATACAAACGAAACGGGCGCCCTCTCGGGCGCCCTGCCTAATAACTAAGCCTCGCGCAGGCGTCGCGCGAACCGTACGTCAGGCCGACGCCGCCGCCCGCTGAGCGGGCTGCCGCCTCTCGAAGGCGACCACAGCTCCCCCGCCTGCGTTGAGGTCGAGACGTAAAACCTCAGCCGCTCGGGGCCTCCGGCGCTCACGAATGCGGGCCAAGCGCGCAGCACGATCAGCGGCTAAAATCCGCACACAGCGGCGCGTGACCGGATCGGGGCCTATGCCGGTGAAAACCCTTGCTTCGATCTCCGAGCGCGCCCACCGACGCTCCTGAACAGTCGCCGACGCCTTGCTGTTGTGAGCCTGATGGTACTCTGTGGCGGCCCTGAAGAACATGCGTAGAGCCTTTAGGTCGTCGGGGAGCTTCTGGTAGTAGGTGCTGAACGCAGCTTTGCTGACGCGTGCCATTGTCGTGCGCTTTCTAAGAGCCGTTTTCTAAGCGGCTGGTTACAGTCCGGGGCTAGAAAAACCGCGCACGACGGTCCCACACGCCTTTGGGCTTTCGCCTTGGACATGTCGCGTGGACCCCGGACCAGGTAGATTACTACAGCCTAACCGGACGCTGTAGGAACGGCGTGCGAGACGGGTTTTCTAAGCCCGAGCTCAAAGTAGAGGACAAGTTGTCGGCGCGTCAACCCTGCAAACTAAAGAATTCAGAAAATGCCCTCGCCGTTTCAGATTGGCGCCGGCATCCGACGCCGCAGGCGCCAGTTGAGGGTATCAAAATCGGTCGTTCGCCCAAGGTGCGCCCAACGAAGGGACTTAAGTCGGTGCCACCTAAGGGGTTGAGATAGTTCTATGAAAACTATTAAGCTCCGTCTGGGCGTGGGGCTGGCCCGGTGGCCGAGGGGTGGGGCCCGGCCCCCGGGGTACCCATCAACCTGAACCTCGGAGACCCGGCCGGGCGCCTATTGGAAAATTCTGGCTGAAAATCAAAATGGACAACTTGTCCTTCACGATACCAGCGTCTAATCTTCCTGTTCGCGAACTCGGCGCGTCGGGCGACGATTTTTCCGGCCGAAGACTGACTATTTGCTTGCTCGGCGAACGATCAAGGACTAGCTTCTGCCGGTCCCGATATGCGCGGAACTCGGGCAGCCGCATCGCGCCTCGCTTTGCGAGGTATCGCAGTTCGAACCGAGTGATTTGCGCAGCAACGCAGCGGGTGAAGGCGCGAGACGCCACACTTGCCCCTCGGGCGGATAGGATCAGCGATGTGACGATGCCAGTCGACCAGTGCTTTTCGTCTGGAGCCGATGATTACGCCTGCGCGGTTCAGTGGCTCTGGAGTGCCTTGTCGCGCAGCACATGCGACGGTGTGGTCTACGATCTGGAGCTTTTGTTCGGGGTACTATGCGACCGCACAAAGCGAAGCGTTATCACGGCCGATCAGCGTGACGATCTTTCGGCGTTGCTTCTTGAAGCGTCCAATCACGCCACGGACCTGATGCCCGAGACTTACAGCCGGGATCAGATCAAGTCCGCGTTCGACGCAGCGCAGTGCATCTTGCGCGTCTGGTCGACGCCGATCGAGCAGCGCGGAAACCATAGTCCCGGGCTTAGCTGGGAATGCTACTGCATCGTCGGGATGTTCAAGGCCGATCTGAAGAACCTGCGCTTGGCGAAGGAGATCTCGGATCGACGCCAGCGGACGGGCGACGCAAGACCCTTCCGCTTCCATTCGCACGGGGTGATCCCGGCCGGCGGCGCCAGCGTCATCCCCTTCCCGACGAACAGTCGTGGGACTAAACGATGACCAACGAACCTGCCGGCGCCGCCGAAATGCTCGCCGCGTTCGAACGCGCCGCCTCCGAGGCCGACTCAATCTCCGCTTTGTCCGAGGGCTTTGCGATCGCGCTACGCAGTCATGGACATGGCGTACTGTCGGAAGAAACGCGCTTGGCAATTTCCGGCGCCCTTCGTCAGAGCGAGGCGGCCTGTCAGCCTCATCTGCCGGAGCACTTCGCGGCAGAACGACTGTACATGGGCGTCGAATCCCTCTGCATGCTCCTGATTGCATGGGCAGAGCCGGTCGGGGTGCGAACCCGTAGCGAGGACGTCGAGGTACCGCGGCTTATCGTGCGGATCGTTGCCAACGACCTCGATAGTATCTGTGCTCGGCTTGAGATCGAGCGGGGCGGCAAGAGCCGGCCGCCGCTTGCCGAGGTGCTGTCGACCCCCTCCCATGTCATTCACTGAGGAGGTCAGCATGGCAAAAAAGGGCGCCTCCAACCGGAATGCCAACATCGCGACCCGCGATGAGGCCGTCCGTCAGCAGACCGTCCGCGACGGGACGCAGCAGATCAACAACACATTCGGGCAGTTCGACGACGCCTTCTTCGACAAGCAGCGCCAGAACTATCTGAACTTCGCCCTGCCGCAGCTCGACGATCAGTACGGCAAGGCGCAGCGCGACCTGACCTTCTCGCTCGCCCGCGACGGCAACCTCAACTCGTCGGCGCAGGCGTACCAGAATGGTCAGCTGCAGAAGGCGTACGATACCAATCGGACAACTATCGCCGACCAGGGGCAGACCTACGCCAACCAGGCGCGCGGCAACGTCGAGGACGCGCGGGCGAACCTCATCACGACGCTGAACGCCACCGGCGACGCCTCCGGTGCGGCGAACTCGGCGCTGGCGCGCTCCGCCGCCCTGTCGCAGCCCGTGGGCTACAGCGCAATCGGCGACGCCTTCGGAGCGATCACGGGCGGGCTTGCGTCGCAGGCGCAGCTGAACCGAGCGCAGGCGCTTGCGACGGGCAAACCCATCACCGCCGCCACCTTGTTCGGGACGTCAGGCGCAGTGCGAAATTCGGGTTGATGTTGTCCATCGGCAGGATTGGGGAAAAATCAAATGGATGACCTCCCGCCAGGCTACCGTATCGTTCAGCCGGCCTCTCCCCCGCCGCGGCTCGACGACATTCCGCCGGGCTTCCGCGTCGTCCAGCAAGGCGCGTCATCGACACGAACGATCAGCTTCGAAGGGCGCACGATCCGCGTTCCCTCGGACGCCACGGATGCAGAGATCGTTTCCATTTTAGAGGCTGGATCGCCCCCGCCTCATCCACCGACCCCCGCCGACGACCTGCCGCCCGGCTTCCGGGTGGTTCAGCCCGCGGCGGCGCCTGCCGGGCCGAAGCTGCTCGACCGCGCGCAGGGTGCCGTCGGCGATGTCGTCCAGGCCGCGGAGACCAAGTTGGGGATCGGGACGCCGGCGCCTGCCGCGCCCCCGCCGCCACCCGCCGCCGCGCCGTCGTTCATGGATCAGATCCGAGGCGCGGCCAGCACCTTCGGCGGCCTGCAGTCGCAGACGTTGCGCGGCATGGCGCGCGGCGCGGCCGGGCTTGCCGGCCTGCCGGTTGATGCTGCCACCTTCGCCCTGAACAACGACAGCGACGTCCAGAACATCCTCGGGCTGATCGGCCTCGGCGGCAAGAAGATCGAGCGGCCCCTGTTCGGGTCCGAGCGCAACAAGGAGGCGGTCGACAGCGCCTTCGATGCGGCCCCGCGGGCAGTGAACGCCGTCGCCGGGACGAACCTGCGCCTGCCGAGCGAGGGTCCGCAGAACCTGCCCGAGCGCGTGTTGGGCCGGGTCGGCGAGGAGGTCGGCGCGATGGCGGTGCCGGTCGGGGGTGCGATCAGCGCAGGCGCGCGCATGGCGCCGGAGGCGATCGCCGGCCTGCCGAAGATCGCGCGCATGTTCGTCGAGCCGGCGTCGGTCAACGCCGGCAAGTTCGCGCAGAAGGAAATCGGCTCGGCGTTTGCGGCAGGGATAGGTGCATCCGGCGTGAATGAGGTCACGCGCGCCGCCGGGGTGAAGGACGACAGCCTCGGCCACGCCGCAGGTGATCTCGCCGGCGCGTTCGGCGGCCTCGGCGCGCTCGGCGTGGCGCGGCACGTCGGGCCGAAGATCGCCGACGTCTTCAACGCGCTGCGTGGCGACCCGGGCTTCGCCAACCAAGTCGCGAAGGATGGCGCCGTCGACATGCTTTCGGAGGCCTACGGCCTGCCGAGCGCGCGGCTCGGCGCGAAGGAGGCGACCGACACGCAGCCGCTGATCGACGCGATCACGCGCGGCAAGCGCATCGGCGACACGATCCCTGGCTATCAGGAGAGCCTCGCCGATCGGACGGCCAGCGACGGGTTGGCCGGGCTCGAGTACGCCCGGCAGGCCGCCGGCGGGGGCGCCTTCGCCACGCGGAACAAGACCAACATCAAGGCGGTCGACGACGCGATCCAGGCCAACGCCCCGAACGGCTCGCCCGGCGCATTCCGCGGCGTGCTGGAGGATCGGCGCACCGGGTTGCTGCAGGGCGCCGCCACCGACGCCACCGCCGCGCAGTCGCGGTTCGAGGACGCCGCGAGCCGGCTGCAGAGCGCCATGCACGCCGACGCCCGGGGCGCCGACATTCGCGCGCCGCTGGAGGACGCCATGGCCGCGGCACGCGAGGTCGAGCGTGGCGCCTGGAGCGGTGTGTCCGAGGGCAGCGCCGACATCCGCCCCCTCGTCGATCGCTTCGCCGACGTGCGCAGCGGTCTATCGCAGGCGGAGCAGGCGGTGTTCGAGCCGAGCCACCTGACGGGCATTCCGCGGCGGTTCCTACCGGCGGAGGCCGAAGCCGCCGAGGCAGCGGTGCCGCACGGGCCGAGCCCGAGCGCGTTGGACGGCATGGACCCGCAGGAGCGGGCCATGGCGGAGCGCCTGTTCTCGCCGCCCTCGGCGGCCACCGCGCCGGCGCCCGCCATGTCGCTTGAGGACCGAATCATGGCCGCGGCCGAAGGGCTGCCGCGCAAGCCGAACGGCCAGGGCCGGGACATCTGGGACATCCGCGCCGCGCTGCCCGACATGTCGGAGGCCGATCTGCGGACGGGGCTGCTCAACCTGCAGCGCCAGAACCGCGGCGTGCTTTCGCAGTACAGCGACCCGAAGACCCTGGCGGGCCGGAAGGGCATCGAGGTCGCCAGCGGCGACGCGCGGCATATCTTCATCCCGGGCGACGAGGCCAACCACCCGTCGCTGCGCTCGGCCGGCTTCGAGCTCCGGCCCGAGCCGGCGCCAGCACCGCCCGCCGCTCCGCCCCCTGCAGCGCCGCCCGCCGCCCCCGCGGCGCCCGAGCCCGTCGCGGTCCCGCTGAGCGAGGCTACGGGCTTGCGCTCGGCGCTGACCGACGCGCAGCGCTCGGCCGCCTCGACCGGCGACCTCAACCGGGCCCGGGTGATCGGCCGGTACGTGGACGCGGTCGACGCCTACTTCGCCGAGCACCACCCGAACCAAGGCGCCTACGACCAGGCGCGGGCAGTGTCGCTCGACCTGAACGACCGCTTCACCCGGCCGCAGACGGCGATCGCGCAGACGCTGGACCGCCAGCAGGGCCTGCCGCGCGTCCCGGACAGCGGCGTGCCGGGGCGGTTCGTGCAGCCGGATAGCGGGCGTGTGTCCGACTTCGATGCCCTGATGCGCGAAGCCGGCAACGACCCGCGGGCGCGGGGCGCCGTGCGCGACCAGATCCTGTCGCAGGTCGAGCGCCTGCGCACGCCGGACCAGATCGAGGCCTTCACGCGCGAGCACAGCCGCGTCCTGTCGCAATTCCCGGACCTACGCCAGGAGATCGAGGGCGCGGCGGGGCTGCGGCGCTCGGCCGACGCGGCGACGGCCCGGCAGGCGGAGCTGCGCGGCAGCCTCGGCGACGCCTCCACCCCGGGCACGTCGAGCGTCGGCCGCTATCTGCGTTACGGCGACGAGGCCTCAACGTCGGCAATGAAGGGCGTCATGAACGCGCCCAAGCCCGCCGAGGCGATGGACGAGCTGCTCAACTTCGCCGGCAACCGGCCGGAGGCGGTCGAGGGCGCCAAGCGCACGTTCTGGGACATCATGGAGGGACGCGCGCGCAGCTCGGGCGAGACGACGGCGTCGATCGACGGCGTGCAGCCGTGGAAGGGCGCGGCGCTGCGCAAGTTCCTGGCCGAGCCCCGCAACCGCGCCGTGGCCGAGCGGCTCTACCGGGACAACCCGCAGCACCTGCGCAACGTCGAGCAGATCGCCGACGTCATGCAGCGCGGCAACACCGCCGTGCGCGCCCGCGCGCCGGGCTCGTCCGGCACGTCGCAGGGCATGAGCCAAGTCTTGTCGCCGGAGACCCTTCAGAGCCGGCTCTACGCCTACAAGCGCGGGCAGGTCTCGGGCACCTTCCTCATCACGTCCATTGCGGCCGTCGCCGGACGGCGCAGCGTCGCGGCGGCGCAGAAGGGCGCGATCGGCCGGCTGGTCGACGAGGCGCTCGTCAACCCGGACGCCGCGGCGCTGCTGCTGAAGGAGAACAATCCGGCCAACCGGGCGAAGCTCGCGCGCAGCGCGAAGGGCTGGATCGGCAGCGAGGCCGGGACGGTCGTGGACGCGCTGAACGACGAGGACGAAGATCCCGTCATGCGCGCGGTGCGAGGGGGCAGGCGATGACATACACACTGCATCAGCTCGCCGCCGGCAGCTACGACCTGGCCCTCGACGGGGTGATCGTCGGCGGTGTCGTTCGCGAGACCACAGCAGGTGGTGCTCCTACCGGGTGGTGCGCGGAACTGCTGGAGGATCTCCCGGCTGCGACACGCCCCCGGCCCTTCGATTGCGTCGAGCACCGATTCCCGACCCTGGAGGCGGCGACGACGTGGCTTGGCGGTGCGCCGATCCTGAGCGCATTCGAAGACGCTTAGACCCATTAGACGGCAGCGCCGTGAAGGCGTCCATGTACTGCCCCTTCGGAGGACGGAGGCACCTATGACCTCTGCAACGCGCCTGCGCAGCCGGAGGCCACGACTTGATGTAAAGCTTCTCCCGCTCAAAAGGCTGTCTAATAGAGGGAAGTTCGCATGAGTCCGATAGAGGTGCTTACAGGGGCGCGTTCGAGGGAAGTGCCTTGGCCTCTCATTGTGCAAGCTCTTCGCGATCTCATGTCAGCAGGCAGCGTCGACGACCAAGGCAGGCCCTGGGTCGAGGTAGCTGCACACCTAACCGGTTATACAACAAGCCAGCTTTGGATCAGCATTAGAACATACGCATTCATGCAGAAATTTATCAATCAACATGATTTGCCAGTGCATGCACTTGAATGGCCCATGTCAAATCTTGAAGTGATTACCCGCATTGCGAAAGCAAACGAAGATCAGGCCAAGAAGATAGTTTGTAGCACAGACTTATTGACATTGCGTAATCTGCGCAACATCTATGACCAAACCAAAAAAGATCCTACAAGCAAGATTTCTGCAATGAGTGCAGGCCTGCAATCGTCTAAGTCGTTTACAGATAAGTTGTTCAAGAACCTGTCAGTTAAAGACGCCCTCCAGGAGATCCTGGGTTTGGCAGAAGGTTCGTCAGTTGGACGACTTAAGATCTGGCCTGGGCGATATCCTTACTGTCATCCTAATTTTTACGTCGACTTTATGATTGACCGCAAGCTTCAGCTTGTTGCATTTGAGGGGCTGAGATTTTATGGGGACGTCAATTCACAGGTCGCGACAAAAGCGGCCTTGAAAGCCGCTGTTGAAGCAACATTTTTCGCTCAGTATTACCTGTGCGCGCCAAGTTGGGTATCAACGGACGATCTTCTGTCTCTCAGAGATAGATTGGGCCTCTTCAACGTTGGAATCATCAGCGTCGGTGAGGAAAAGATCGTTTCAATTGCGCATCCCCTTGGGCCATCCGTGCATGACCGACAAAGCGTTCTGTTGGAAGACCACGCAATTCGAGCCCGATTGGGGATCGCCCCCTAGCGAAACACGAACAGGAAAGGCGTCGAAAAAGCAAAAGGCCCAGCTTCGCAGCTGGGCCCTGAGTAAGTCTCGGCTTTCTAGACGAGTATGTGCGCGACCAGTCGAGGCCGCGCACATATCAAGGTGGCTTAGAAGTCGCGCTGGACGCGGACCTTGGCCTGGAAGACGTCGTCGCTGACCGTGGTGCGGACGAAGCCGCCGGCGTTGATCGCGGCGATGCGCGAGTAGGCGGTCGGATCCTTGTCGGTGTCGATCACGCGACCGTTCTTGACGCCGATCTGGGTGTAGAGGCCTTCCACACCGATATCGAGGTCCTTCACCGGCGACCAGATCAGGCTCGCGCCGGCGACGAACTGGTAGGTGTCGCGAAGCGCCTGGCTGAGCTGGTAGAACCGGGTGCCG